>NZ_JAJDWC010000035.1 GCF_022825805.1 Phaeobacter sp. | reverse complement strand
CCTTCTTCTTGAGCTTCGAGCTTAACGGCCCGCGCCCCGTTCGATTTTTGAATATTTAAGGTTCAAAAATCGCCCAGGACGCTACCAACTGGGGAAATTTCAAACGCCCCTTTTGGGGAGATTACATCCGGCACTTACATGTGCAAGCCGAAGCCGAATTGCAGGCAACGATGGACGGGCTACGCGAAGCGCGGCGCGAGGCGGAAGAGTTGCGAGCACAGCTTCACGGCTGAGCAGTGCATAGCATCGGTGAAGGCTAGGGCGAAGGCTAGAGATCCGTTTTAGCGACGTGGCCGCAGCACATATCGCGAGCCAGCTCACCTGTCCCGCACGTTTCTAGTCACGTCCAGCGATCAAGCGCCTCTTCGTCGCTGTCTTTGGCTTCGACCCAAGCGCCAGAGCCATCACGGCAGAACTCTTTTTTCCAGAACGGTGCGCGGGATTTCAGATAGTCCATCAGAAACTCCGCTGCTTCGAACGCATGGACGCGATGGCGCGATGCAGTCGCAACCATCATAATCTGCTCACCCGGTTCCAGGCGGCCGTGACGGTGGATCACCAACACATCCGCCAAAGACCAGCGCGCTTTGGCCTGATCGGCAATCTCTCGGATCGCCCGTTCGGTCATGCCGGGATAATGCTCGATCTCCATGGCGGTCATGTCACCTGTGTCAGACCCGCGCACGACGCCCGTAAAGGTGACAATCGCACCAGCGTTGGCACCACGCGCGGCCAAGCCAGCCGCGAAACGATTGCTTTCTTCGCCGATATCGAATGTTGCCTCCTGAACCGCGATCCGCATTGATCACCCTCCGGTCATCGGCGGGAAAAAGGCAACTTCTCGCGCGCCTTGCAATGAAGCATCAAAATCTGTCAGCTCCTGATCAATCGCAACGCGCAAAGCAGACAGATCGGCAAACGCTGCAGCATAGCGGTCTTCGCGGGCCGCCAACTCCTTGACCAAATCAGCCACCGTCGCAGCGGACGTTTCGATTTGTTCCCGCGGTACGCCGATACGTTCGCGGACCCAAGCGAAATACAAAATGTCCATCAGCGCGTCTCCTTCAGGTGGGGCAGTGCTTTGCGCAGGTAATCCGCGCCGGTGATCAGCGTTAGCGCCGCCGCGACGGTCAACAGAACCAAACCAATGCGACCGGTCCAGATCATACCCTCAAACTTCCAGCGCAGCCCCAGTTCATCACTGACCTGCCCCAGCATAATCTGATCAACCAGGTCCTGATCCATCCCAAAGGACGACATCACCAGATAGTGTTCAAAGATCCCCTGCGAAAACAGCGTCGCAATAGCCACCATCTGTGCTGTGGTTTTCCATTTGGCCAGGTTCGTGACCTTCAGTGTGCCCGCGGTGTCCCCCAGATATTCTCTCAGGCCGGATACAAACACTTCGCGGAACAGAATGATGGTTGCAGGCAGCACCAGCCAAGGCGTCCAATGCTCTGCAGAAAAGCCCACGAGGATCATCAAAGCGATCACAACCATCGCCTTGTCCGCGATCGGATCCAGCATTGCGCCCAGTTTGGTTTCCTGTTTCCAGGCGCGGGCCAAATACCCATCAAACCAGTCGGTGATTGCCGCGCTGACAAATAGGATCAGGGCAAACCAATCCGCATAGGGCCGCGAAAAATAGAGAAACATTATAGCAAGACCAGGCGCTGCGAGCAGACGGAGCACGGTCAGAATATTTGGGACAGTCCATTTCATGGCTGCACACTAGCCCGCAGCGTTCCCAGTTAAAAGCGCAACAAATCAAAATCTCTGCGAGGTGTTGGCGCGTCCCCAAGGCAGGCGCGCCGCGTTCCTCTTGGCTGGGTTGTCGCCCCGACAATCCGCTGCCAAAGACCATGTGACGCCGGAGCCATCTGGAATATAGCTTTCGCCCTACCCCTGGGCATGAAAGTGATCATAGATCCGTTGTGCCAAAGCGGCCGATACGCCCTCTACCGCCGTAAGATCCGCGAGATTGGCCCGGCTCACGGCCTTGGCACTGCCGAAATGAGCCAACAGCGCCCGTTTGCGGGAGGCGCCAACACCAGGCACATCATCCAGCGGATTGGCCCCCATCGCTTTGGCCCGTTTGGCCCGATGGGTGCCAATCGCGAAACGGTGCGCTTCGTCGCGCAGGCGCTGCACAAAATAAAGCACCGGATCGTTACGTTGCAGCGCAAAGGGTCGCGCACCCAGCCGGTGGAATTCTTCCTTCCCGTGATCACGATCTACGCCTTTGGCCACGCCAACCATCGGGATGTCTTCGACGCCATGCTCTGCCATGATCTCTGCCACTGCAGAGACCTGCCCGGCCCCACCATCGATCAACAGAAGATCCGGCCACAGCCCTTTATCGCGGTCGGGGTCTTCCTTCAGCAGGCGGGCAAAACGGCGATTCAATACCTCTTTCATCATGCCAAAGTCATCACCGGGGGTCAGTTCATCACCCTTGATGTTGAACTTCCGATAGGCATTTTTCATCAGGCCCTCGGGTCCGGAGACAATCATGCCACCAACCGCATGGCTGCCCTGGATATGCGAGTTGTCGTAGACCTCGATGCGCTGCGGCGGCCCATCGAGGTCAAACGCCTCTGCCAAACCGCGCAAGAGTTTGGCCTGGGTCGCGCTTTCAGCCATACGCCGGGCCAGAGCTTCGCGGGCGTTGCGCACCGCTCCGGCAACCAGTTCGGACTTTTCACCCCGTTGCGGCACCAAAATATCAACCTTGCGGCCAGCCTTGTCGCTTAGTGCCTGTTCCATCAGGTCCGTGTTTTCGATGCCATCCGACAGGATCAATTGGCGCGGCGGTTCCTTGTTGTCATAGAACTGGCCCAGGAAGGCCTCCATGACCTCGGCA
This sequence comes from Phaeobacter sp., assembly GCF_022825805.1. Taxonomy (GTDB): domain Bacteria; phylum Pseudomonadota; class Alphaproteobacteria; order Rhodobacterales; family Rhodobacteraceae; genus Phaeobacter. Next base: position 41,502 of record NZ_JAJDWC010000035.1, on the reverse strand, counting down.
GGTGCCACATCACCGCTGAGCCGGGGATAGAAATCCTGGTTCCCCCAGTTCTGATTTGCGCGGATGAAAAACACCTGCACGCAGGCCTGTCCGCTATCGATATGCAGCCCGATCACATCCGCTTCGGCAACGCCGCGCGGGTTGATGCCCTGGGACGTTTGCACCTGAGTCAGAGCTTTGATCCGGTCGCGCAAAGCAGCGGCGCGCTCAAACTCCATCGCTTCTGAGGCGGCAGACATCTGCTCGGCGAGTTCTTCTTGAATCTTGGTGGAACGGCCAGAGAGAAACCGTTCCGCATCGCGCACGGAGGCGGCGTAGTCTTCGGCGGAAATCTCCCCCGTGCAGGGCGCGGTGCAACGTTTGATCTGATACTGCAGACAAGGGCGCGTGCGGCTGTCGAACATCGCGTTGCTGCAATTGCGCAGCAAGAACGCCTTTTGAAGCTGGTTGAGCGTGCGGTTCACAGCGCCTGCACTGGCAAAGGGACCAAAGTAGCTGCCTTTTTCGCGCCGGGCTCCGCGGTGTTTTTTGATCTGTGGAAACGGGTGATCCTTTGACACCAAAATATTGGGGAAGCTTTTGTCGTCCCGCAGCAGCACGTTGTACTTCGGCTTCAACTGCTTGATCAGGTTCTGTTCCAGCAACAGCGCTTCGGTTTCCGTCCGGGTGGTCAGAAACATCATCGAAGAGGTTGCCGCGATCATACGCTCGATCCGCGGGCTATGGCCGGGCCGCGCATAGTTGGACACCCGCGCTTTTAGATTGCGCGCCTTACCAACATAGAGCACGCGACTCTCGTGATCGAGCATCCGGTAGACGCCCGGAGAGCTGTCCAGTGTTTTCAGATAGTCCTGGATCACACCGTAGCCGGTTTTGGCCGGCTGAGACGGCGTTTCGGATGCGGATTCTGGCAGTTGGTCAGTCATGGTTCAGATTTATGATTCCCCTCCCGCGTCTGCAACGGAAACGCAGGATGTTCAACACACAACAAATCCAAGAGCTTTGTGGATAAGTCTGATGATATCTTATGGCTATCAGCCATTTTTCCTTATTTTGCGCCGATTTCGAGCGTTTGCCTAAAAATTAGGCACATATGCAAGATGCTGAAAACAAAGGAAAGATATTTTCCACCGGACAAGTTTTTGATTCCAAATGGATTTTTGTAACAAATTTGCGATGGTTTTGTCTGCGGTGCACAACTTGCGGTTACCACTTTGGAACCAAACCGTTTGATCTGCTATTCCATCCCCACAACATCAGGCGTTTCCCAGCCCAGATGTTGGCCGCTGTCGATGCAAATCAGCTGACCGGTCACCGCAGGCGCAGCCAGCAGATAGGCCAAGGCCGCTGTGATATCAGCCGGGTCAGCACCACGTTGCAACAAGGTGTTTTGGCATTGTGCCTCAAATTGCGCAGTGGTTTGGCGAGGCCCTTGCAAGGTGGGGCCCGGGCCAATTGCATTGACGCGGATACGGGGTGCGAGCGCCTGAGCCCCTGTCTGTGTCAGCGTCCAGAGCGCAGATTTCGCCAGGGTATAGGTCATGAATTCAGGGGTGAGCTTCCGCACACGCTGATCGATCATGTTCACGACCAATCCGGCGGCGCGCGTGCGCCCCGCACGATCCGTCTGCACCGGCAGATCCTGCGCTGCAAATTGCTGCATCAGGACAAACGGCGCGCGGAGGTTGCTGTCGAAATGGCGGTCCCAACTGCGACGGTCAGCGCTCTCCAGACTGTCGAATTCAAAAATGGATGCATTGTTCACCAAGCAGGTGACCGGCCCGCCCAGTGCGGCCACGGCGGCAGGCAACAGCTGCTGCGTTGCCTTGTCGTCCAACAGATCAGCTTGCAGCGCGACCGCGCGGCGGCCAAGGCCCTTGATTTCGGCCACAACCTCCTCAGCCTCTGTCGCGGAACTGGCGTAATGTACAGCGACGTCATACCCCCGCTCAGCCAGTTGCAGCGCCATCGCCCGGCCAAGGCGCTTGCCTGCGCCTGTCACCAATGCCCGCATTCGAAAGTCTCCTCATATGCTCTGAGAGCTATGAGTTAGAACAGCTGCACCAGGTAGACCACATAAACGGTCGACAAAATCACGCCCCAGGTCCGCGTAATGTCCATTTTGAAGAATACAAACGGCACCAGTAACAAAGATGCCCCAAGCATCACCCACAAATCGGTCCGCAAGAAGCTGGGATCGACGGAGACCGGCCCGACAAAGGTTGCAATCCCCATGATGGCCAGCAGGTTGAACATGTTCGACCCGATCACATTGCCCAGGGCGACATCCGCCTGACGGCGCAACGCGGCCATGACTGTGGTGGCAAGTTCTGGCAGCGAGGTGCCGATAGCGACGAGGGTCAGACCGATGACCGTTTCGGTGATCCCGTACATGCGGGCAATAATCGATGCGTTGTCGACTAGGAGGTCAGCGCCCAGAGGCAGCCCGACCAGACCAAGCACGAGATAGATGGCGATGCGCCAATACGGCATATCGGGGTCAGCTTCGTCGATCTCTTCTAGATCGCTGCCTTTGCCATTGCGGCGATGCGCCTGTGCCTCTCGGAATGCAACTGTGAGGATCGCGGCCAAAGCCGCAAGCAAGAGTGCGCCAGACCAGGCCGTGAAGACACCAAAGAACGCCAGACCGACAAACAACCCGGAGGCCAGGAGCATGAAAATATAGTTCTTGCGGGTGTCGCATTCGCTGGTGTGTAGGGCCCGCATCAGCGCCGGGATCCCAAGGACCATAAGAATGTTTGCCGTGTTCGAACCAACCACATTGCCAAGCGCGATCCCATCTGCGTTGTCTTCCACCGCGCTGATGGCAATCAAGAGTTCCGGCGCCGAGGTGCCAAAGGCCACGATGGTCAAACTGACGATCAAAGCGGGCACACCAAGGCGCAAGCTGAGATTCACAGCACCACGCACAAGCGCGTCACCGGCCAGGAGCAAAATCACCAGTCCGAGTGCAGAAAACAGCCATGGCATCATCGCCGAGGGCCTCCCTTGCTTTTGCAGGCGCAGGGGCCCTTACCGATTTTGAAACGACCGCAGCTGTCGCAACGTCGAGATGCCAGATGCTTCTGGCCGGGCACGCGCAGTTTTCCGAACATCGCCAGAACCATCATCACCACCAGAAACAGAGAGACAATCTTGAATATCACGTCAGAGGCCAAACCGCGCAAACTCAGCGCGTTCCTCGATGCTCGCAAGCGCATCCTGCGCCAAGTGCACGCCGAGGCGTCCCAACAGCGGTTTCTTCATGCCATAGCGGCGCAGGCGCACTTTCTCGCCGAACCGATCCTGCAGCTTTGGCCGCAAATGGGCGATCCCATCAATCAGCCCAAGCGCCACAGCGCGCCGCCCCAACCAGATTTCACCGGTGAACAGATCCACATCCTGGTCGAGTTTTTCGCCCCGCCGGTCCTTCACATGGGTGATGAAGTTCTCATGGATGTCGCCCAGCAGCTGTTTGAGCCGGGCAATATCTTCGGGTTGTTCAGCCCGGAATGGATCCAGCATCGATTTGCTTTTGCCCGCGGTGTAGACGCGGCGCTCGATACCTTGTCGGGCAATGAATTTGTCAGCACCAAATCCGGCGGAGATCACGCCGATCGACCCAACAACTGAACTTTCGTCCGCATAGATTTCATCCGCGGCCGCAGCCAACCAATACCCACCAGAGGCTGCAACGTCCTCCACAAAGGCATAGGTCGGGACATCCAATTCTTCCGACAGGCGGCGGATGCGGGCACCGATCAGCGCGCTTTGCACCGGAGAACCACCAGGTGAATTGATTTCCAGAGCGACTGCTGCGGGCTTCCCCTTCCGAAATGCACGTTCCAGGACGGGCGCAAGCGCCACATCATTCAGGGCGCCGCGACCTGCCATCCCTATGGCCCCTTGCAGGCGGACCACGGCGACCAGGGGCGGTTTGTTCAAAAAAGGCAAGTTCAGCTTCATGGCGCCGATGTAGAATGCCCACCGCCCCGAAACAAGGGATGCGCCCAACCAGAGAGAAAAGAAGCCGCAAAAAAGCCCGCCGAAGCGGGCAATTTTGCAACGCTCAACGCGCTGGTCTGATCAGGAGCGGATCCGCCAACCAGTTTTGAAAATCCACCAGATCACCCCAAGACAAAAAAGAGTAAATCCGCCGATGGCAAGCAAGCTGAGGCCAACAGGCACATCCGCGGTGCCAAAGAAGGACCAACGAAAGCCCGAGATCAGATACACGACCGGATTGAACAACGTGATCTTCTGCCAGATCGAGGGCAGCATCGAGATCGAATAGAAAGATCCGCCCAAGAACACCAAAGGCGTGACGATCAAGAGCGGAACCAATTGCAATTGTTCGAAATTCTTGGCCCAAACCCCAATGATAAAGCCGAGCAAAGCAAAGCTCACACAGGTGAGGAGGAGGAACACAACCATCGCAACAGGGTGGGCGATCTGTATATCCACAAACACGGCAGCCGTGGCCAGGATGACAACCCCGATGAACAAGGCTTTGGTGGCAGCGGCGCCCACATAGCCCAATACGATCTCGAGGAAATTCACCGGCGCGGAAAACAGCTCATAGATCGTGCCAATGAATTTTGGGAAATAAATCCCAAAGGACGCATTGGACGTGGCCTGTGTCATCACGCTCAGCATAATCAGGCCGGGGACGATAAACGCGCCGTAGGACACGCCTTCGACCTCATCAATTCGGCTGCCGATGGCTGCGCCGAAAACCACAAAATACAAAGAGGTCGACAATACCGGCGACAGAAAACTCTGCAGCAGAGTGCGGAAGAAGCGCGCCATTTCAAAACGGTAAATCGCAGCGATAGCAGTCCAATTCATGCGGCTTCTCCTGATACCAATCCGACAAAGATGTCTTCCAGACTGGACTCGCGGGTTTGCACATCTGCCAGGGTCAACCCGGCAGCGGCGACATCATTCAGCAAAGCCGTGATCCCTGTGCGTTCTGCGTTGGTGTCATAGGAATAGATCAACGCGCGGCCGTCCTTGCTCAGCTCGACACCATGGCGCTGCAACACTTCGGGCACCTCTTGCAGGGGATCGGTCAATTGCACCTCCAGCTGCTTTTGCCCCAACTGGCGCATCAGCTGATTTTTTTCCTGCACCAACAGGATTTCGCCGTTGGTGATCACACCCACACGATCGGCGATGGCCTCGGCCTCTTCGATGTAATGGGTGGTCAAGATAATCGTCACGCCATCACGCTTCAGATCGGCCACGACATCCCACATGTCCTTGCGCAGCTCCACGTCAACGCCAGCGGTCGGCTCATCGAGAAACAGCACCCGCGGATCATGGCTGAGCGCTTTGGCGATCAGCACCCGGCGCTTCATCCCGCCAGACAATTCCTTGATCTGGCTTTTCCGTTTGTCCCACAACGACAGCTTGCGCAGGATCGTCTCGATCAAGGCGTCATTTCGCGGCTTGCCAAACAGACCGCGTGAAAAGGTCACCGAATTCCAGACCGTTTCAAAAGGCTCTAGGTTGATTTCCTGCGGCACAAGTCCGATCAGCCGTCGCGCAGCGCGGAAATCATCGATGATGTCATGGCCGCCGACCGAAACGCTGCCCGCGCTTGGCGTGGTGATCCCACAAACCGTTGAAATCAGGGTTGTCTTCCCAGCACCATTGGGGCCGAGCAAGGCCAGGATTTCTCCCTCTTCAATGTCGAGCGTCACGCCTTTGAGCGCTTGAAACCCGCCATCATATGTTTTCTGCAAGTCTTTGATTGACAGGATGGCTGCCATGGCGCGCCTCCTTTCCGTGGTCATGTCACTTCGGCGTAACGTTACCGCCACCATCTGCCGACCGCCAGAGCCGAATGCCACAAGCGACGCGCAGTTCCTGTGTCACAAAGCGCAACGGGCTGTGCAAAGATGCAGATTGATGTGGATGACCTTCAGTACGGCAAGCCCACGTAGTTTTCTGCCAAAACGGTCTGCGCGGCATCGGAGGAGAACAGATAGTCCAGTTCAGCTTGCTGCAGCCGAAGATCCGCAGGCGACATATCCGGGAACTGATGCAACAGGCACGTCATCCACCAACTGAAACGCTCGGCCTTCCAGACCCTGGCCAGGGCGCGTTCAGAATAGCCGTCCAATCCGGTGCTGTCGTTTTGCAGGAAATAATCGATCAGCCCCTGATGCAGATAGTGAATATCAGACGCCGCCAGGTTCAGGCCCTTCGCCCCGGTTGGGGGCACGATATGGGCGGCGTCACCTGCCAGAAACAAGGCCCCATATCGCATCGGCTCAGCCACGAAACTGCGCAGTGGAGCGATTGACTTTTCGATTGAAGGACCCGTTTCGATCTGATCTGCGACACCCTCCGGCAAGCGGCGCCTCAGCTCTTCCCAGAATGCAGCATCAGACCAAGCGTCGGCACGTTCACTGAGAGGCACCTGAATGTAATAGCGGCTGAGCTTCGGATTGCGCATGGAACAGAGGGCAAAACCACGGTCATGTCGAGCATAGATCAGTTCGGACTGCACGGGCCTGGTTTCGGACAACACCCCAAGCCAGCCAAATGGGTATAGTTTTTCATATTCACGCAGCACGCCCTCTGGGATCGATTTGCGGCTGACACCATGGAACCCATCGGCCCCCACGATAAAAGTCGCATCAACGCGATGCGCAGCTCCTGCGTGGCGGAACAGGACATGGGGCTGCCCGTTGGTCAGATTGCACAGCCTGACATCTTCTACGCCATGTAGCACAACGCCGCCCATGCGATCACGCGCGTCATAAAGATCGCGGGTCACCTCCGTCTGACCATAGACCATGACCGATTGCCCATCCGTGCGCGCGTCAAGGTCGATGCGATCCAACCGGCCTTGATGCGCAATATGAAAGCCATGATGCACGGCACCTTGCTGATCCATACGGGCACTTACCCCAGCTTTACGCAACAGGCCGACAAGACCGGTTTCAAGAACGCCCGCGCGAATACGGCCCAAAACATGCGCACGACTTTGGCGCTCCAGAACAAGTGTCTCCACCCCCGCCCGGTGCAGCAGTTGTGACAGCAACAGACCTGATGGCCCACCGCCGATGATGACAACCTGAGTGCTATCGGTCTTCATCGCGCCCTCCTATCCCTCCCTCAGTTTGCCTTGGACACGCAGGTTTGCGAATGGACCGATCATCCGAAAACTTGTACCTTTACGACATGAATACTCTGCCGCATATCGCGACCTTCAGCTTGTTTGGCGAAACAAAAGATCTGGCTGATCTCCTGCATTTAGAGACTATTGAGGCGAGATCGACACTATATCAGTGGTCTTTGGCGCCACACCGCCATGCGCGACTGCATCAAATCCTGCTGGTCGAGCATGGCCAGGGCGTCGCAAATATTGACGGAACAGAGCATGAGTTCACGGCACCCTGCGTGATCAATCTGCCCTGCGGCGTTGTGCATGGTTTTCAGTTCGACATTGGCACCAACGGATGGGTCGTTTCGATTACCGCCGATCTTTTGACCCACTGTTTGGACGGTGATAGCGCCATTGATCGCGCCCTGCAGCAACCGGCAGTCACCGCAGCGGACAGCCGCGTGCGGCAGCTTTTGCACCTGCTGGCCGGAGAGTACGCCCATCCCGGACCTGCCCGGGCGCAGATCCTACGAGGCTTGGTGACTGCAACGGCGGGCGCGTTGGTACAGCTGCTAAGCGATGCATCAACAGTAGCCTCTGCCGCGCCAGAACATCAGCTGTTGCGACGCTTTCAAACGGCCGTTGAAGAGGGGTTCCGGCGCAGAAAAAAGGTCAGCGACTACGCATCGGACTTGGCTATATCACCGACACATCTCAACCGGATATGCCGCCGAACCACAGGCCAATCAGCCTCTCAGCTCATCACGGAACGGATGGTGCAGGAGGCGCGCAGGCTCCTGATTTATAGCACGCTCAGCGCAGCGGAAATCGCCTATGAACTGGGATTCACCGATCCGGCCCATTTCAGTCGCGTCTTTGCCCGCGAAACAGGTCAACCGCCGCGGCGCTTTCGCCAGGCACATGGCGCAGGGCTCCCACCAGATCCACTGTGAGCCGCACAAGAAAAAAGCCGCCTCGAGAGAGGTGGCTTTATGGTCAGCGCTAATCGCTTTGGATCAGTCTGCAGCTTCCAGTTTGGACAGCCCCTTCAGGATGTCGATGGCATAGGCCAGCTGGTAGTCCTGCTCGCGCCGCTCTGCTGCGGCTTCGGCCTTGGCGCGATCCTCTTCGATTTGGCGGATCTCATCCTCAGACAAGCTGTCATTGTTCAGGCTACCGCGCAGGTCTGCCTCGGAACGGGTGCGGCGTGCTGCGGCGGCCTCGTCTTCCTCGGCCTCAGCATTGGGCGACCGGCGAGGCTGTTCGACGACGATGTCGGGTGACACACCCAACGCCTGAATCGAGCGGCCAGATGGTGTGTAGTAGCGCGCAGTGGTCAGGCGCATCGCCCCCTCACCTTTCAGCGGCATAACCGTCTGAACGGACCCTTTGCCAAAGGATTTGGTGCCAACAACAATCGCCCGGCGATGATCCTGCAGCGCGCCGGCCACAATTTCGGATGCCGAGGCAGAACCGCCGTTGATCAGAACAACAATGGGCTTGCCGCCAACCAGATCACCCGGCGTCGCGTTGAAACGCTCCCCGTCTTCTGGGTTACGACCACGTGTCGAGACGATTTCACCGCTATCGAGGAACGCATCCGCCACTTTGATGGCCTGGGTCAGCAGACCACCCGGGTTATTGCGCAGATCAAGAACAATCCCGTTGACGTTTTCAATGCCACCGGCCTCTTCGAGCTGTTCGGCCAACCCGGATTCCAGATTTGGTGTGGTTTGATCGTTGAATGTGGTCAACCGCAGGACAACCGTTTCATCCTCGGTACGCGCCCGCACGGCCGTAAGCTTGATGGTGTCGCGAATGATCGAAACATCAAATGGTTCGGCTTCGCCTTCCCGCACAACAGTGATCACGATTTCGGAGCCAACGGGTCCGCGCATCAGATCGACGGCTTCATCCAGGGCCAGCCCCAGAACGCTTTCTCCGTCCACATGGGTGATGAAATCGCCGGCTTCCATGCCTGCCTCATCCGCCGGGGTGCCATCGATGGGAGAGACGACCTTCACAAAGCCCTCTTCCTGAGTGACCTCAATCCCGAGGCCACCAAACTCGCCGCGAGTTTGAACCCGCATATTGGCCGCATCATCTGGGGACAGGTAGCTGGAATGCGGATCCAGAGAGGACAACATGCCGCCGATGGCTGCCTCGATCAGCTCTGTTTCATCGACTTCTTCGACATATTGCACGCGGATACGCTCAAAAATATCACCAAACAGGTCCAGCTGCTCATAAACGCTGGCCTCCCGGTTTCCTTCCTGCGCCAGCAGAGGCTCAGCTACATAGGTTGTGGCAAGGATCCCTGCCAGCGTGCCGCCCACTGCAGCCATCGCAAATTTTCTCATGAACTAGTTTCCATCCTTGTCACTGCGGAACCAGGTTTCGGGGTCCACCGGACTGTTGTCCATTCTCACTTCTATATAGAGCGTTTCTGTGCGGTCAGTTCCAGCCCCTTCACCGCTTAGTGACAGAATTGCGCCGATTTCTTGCCGATCGCCTCCCATCAAGCCGACGGGGCTACCGGCTGGAATGACTTCGCCCGCGGTTCCGTAAACCTCTGCCAGGCCGGACAGGACGAACAATGTCTCCGGCTGCGGCTCCAGGATCACGACATTGCCAAGATCAAGCAGCGGCCCCTGGTAGCGAATTGTCGCAGCCGTCGGCGCAACAACCAATGCGCGCGGGCGCGTTGCCACAAGCCAACCAGGGCGCGCAATGCCTGCGGCATCCTTTTCCCCATAGCCGCGCAACAAAAGACCCTCTACGGGAAGCTGGATATCACCGCGCAGATCGCTAACGTCGACATCGGTTTCGATGATCTCCCCCTCGGCGATTTCCGCCAGACCACTGGCAAAACCGCTGAGCGTTTCAGTCGAGGAAATCAAAATCGCCGTGCGCACCGGATCCTGTGTGAAACGGCGTGGCAAATCGGTTCTATCAGCAATCGCAGCAGACAACTGAGACCGCGCCTCCTGCACGCCATTCAATCCTTGCTGCAAGGTATCAGCTGCTTTTTGTTGCAACAGCCGCAGGGTTTGGACCTCCTGCAAATCACGTTTGAGCGCAGTGGCCCGGGATTGCAGAGCAGGCGTGACCTCCGCCAGAGTCATCGCAGATCGCGCAGCCCCCAAGGGCCCGGAAGGGTGCAGCATCAAAACCGGCGGCGGCGAGGTTTCGATGGTCTGCAAAACGCCAAGCAGCTCGGCCACGTCATCTTCGCGCGCTTTCAATTGAACCGCCAGTTGACCTTCGCGTTGTGCCACACGGCGCAAGCCATCCCGCATGGCAGCCAAACCAGCCTCATAGGCACGGACTGTTTCGGTCAACGCAGACACCCGGTCGCGGGCGCTGTCGGCGGCCTGCAACGCAAAAGCCGCCTGTTCCAGCTGCGACGCCGCATTACGCGCGTCCGCGGCAGGATCAGCTGCGACCTGATCAGTCGCGGTGACCGACAAGGCGAGAGCAGCAGGACCAACCCATGTCATCAGCCATTGCCCTGCCTGCGGTATGATCTGCCCTGCGCGACCGCGAAGCACAGGTTGGGTGAATTCAGCCCAAACGGTCATCCCAGCAGGCTCTCCCCGGTCATTTCATCAGGTTTTTCAAGCCCCATAAGCTCCAAGAGCGTCGGGGCCAAATCAGCCAAACGACCATCCCGCAGCGTGGCACCATCCGGCCCACCAACCAGTGCAACGGGCACCAAATTTGTTGTATGCGCCGTATGCGCACCGCCAGTTTCAGGATCGACCATGACCTCGCAATTGCCATGATCTGCGGTGACGAGCATGGTGCCGCCAACCGCGGCCAGGGCCGCCACCACTTTCTCCAACCCCTGATCCACCGCTTCGCAGGCTTTGATCGCGGCCCCCAGATCACCAGTGTGCCCGACCATGTCGGGGTTGGCATAATTGGTGACGATCAGGTCATATCCGGCACCAATGGCCTCGACAAATTTCTCCGTCACTTCGGGCGCGGACATTTCTGGCTGCAAATCATAGGTCGCCACCTTCGGAGACTGCGGCATATAGCGATCTTCGCCCTCTTCCGGCTGCTCTTTGCCACCGTTCAAGAAGAACGTGACATGTGGATATTTTTCGGTCTCGGCGAGGCGAAACTGCCGCTTGCCCTTCTGCGCGACCCAGGCACCCAGAGTGTTGACGATCTCGCGTTTGGGGTAGGCCGTCGTCATATAGGCGTTGTGATCGGCAGAGTATTCGACCATTCCCAGCAGCGCAGCGAGTTCGGGGCGTTTGCCGGTTTCGAAAGCATCAAAACCGGGTTCCCCGATGGCCCGCAAAATCTCTCGCGCGCGATCGGCACGAAAATTCATGCAGAATACGGCGTCACCATCCTGAACCCCAGAGTAGCCGTCGATCACCGTTGCCTTGATGAATTCATCCAACTCGTCGCGATCATAGCTGGCTTCAATAGCAGAACGCGCAGTGGGGGCGGTGAACTGGCCCACCCCGTCGATCATGGCATGATAGGCTTGGCTGACACGATCCCAGCGATTGTCGCGATCCATCGCGAAATAGCGGCCTGTGACTGTTGCAATCTGGGCGCCATCCGCCATGCTCGTTTGAAAGTGTTCCAAGTAGCCGAGCGCAGACTTGGGCGCCACATCGCGCCCATCGGTCATAACGTGCAGCCAGACGGGAACGTTCGCGTCCCGCAGTGCTTTCACCGCGGCCAGAATATGGGTGATATGCCCGTGCACGCCGCCGTCGGACACAAGTCCCATGACATGTGCAGCCCCTCCGGTGCGCTGCAGATTGACGATCAAATCCTGCAGAGCCGCATTGTCGTAGAACGACCCATCCTCAATGGCGAGGTCAATCTGACCAAGATCCATCGCCACGACACGGCCTGCCCCGATGTTGGTGTGGCCCACCTCGGAATTCCCCATCTGCCCGCTGGGCAAGCCAACATCAGGACCATGGGTGATCAAACGGGCCTGTGGGCCTTTGGCCATGATGGAGTTAAACGTTGGCGTATCTGCGAGATATGGGGCGTTGGCGGTCTCCCCATCGCTGCTGCCCCATCCATCCAGAATACAAAGAACAACAGGTTTTGAGTTCGCCATGGGATCGAGCTCCGCTTTGCGGTGACAGTATGAGTGGTTACCGCCTTCTACAGCTTTGCTCGCCATTGGGAAACCGCCCGCTGCGCACCGGTTGGGCCAGACGCAGTTTTTGTTGGCTTACGAAACAACCTTGGAGCCTGACGGCGTTTACATCAGACCAATGACAAGAACGCGGTTCAACAACGAGTTGCTTCGCCCAAAATATGATTTTGAATTTTGTGTAAAATGGCTGGGGTGGTAGGATTCGAACCTACGATACACGGTACCAAAAACCGCTGCCTTACCACTTGGCTACACCCCAATCGGTGACCGGGTGTCTAATGGGTGTTCCAAAGGGGTGCAAGAGTGTTTTTGGAAAAAAGTGCAGTTTTCTATGCAGCTCTTTGATTCCTTTGATTTCCGGTGCTTGCGCGGGATGAACCGAGTGTGAACAGGCGGCCAGCCCGCGCCTCGGCCTATTGCGTTTTCACCAGAATCGCGCCGCGGCGCTGGCCTGTTTCCACGGCCTCATGGGCAGCAGCGATCTGTGTGAGGTCAAAGGTTTCGGCAACGGGTATATGCAATGCATGATCCTGCAGCGCGCCATTGAGCCGATGTATAGCCTCATCGCGGATCCGCTGCGGCAGCAGATAAACCAGCGCCATCTCCAGCGAGACGTTTTTGAACATCAACGGGTAGAAGGGGAGCGTCGGCGTCATAGCCTTGGCCGACCCGTAAGCGACAATTCGGCCATTTTCGGCGATCACATCAGCATCGATCTGGCAGTTGGCCCCAAACTCAACCTCGACAATATGCTCAACCGCTTTGCCGTCGTTTGCGGCCAGGATCGCATCCGACAGATCCGCCTGCGCATATTCCAGCACGACATCCGCGCCCGCATCGGTCACATATGACACATCTGACGCGGAGCAGGTCGCAATCACGCGAGCGCCACCCCATTTTGCCATTTGCACCGCCAAACGGCCGACCATTCCGGCCCCGCCCTGCACAAGAACGGTCTTGCCAGCGACATCCCCGCCTTGAAACACCGTATGCGCTGCGGTGAGCCCCGGAATGCCAAGCACGGCGCCTTGTTCCAGCGTCGCCTCGGCCACCATTGGCACGGCTTGCTGCGCCGGGAGGGTGATCTGATCGGCTGCGGTGCCAAACGCGCGTTTCCACTGCCCGTTCCAAATCCAAACAGACTGGCCGATACGAGCCGAATCAACCCCGGGCCCAACCGCAACGATGACACCGGATCCATCCGAATGTGGCACAATTGTCGGGAAAGGCAGATCCGTCACACCCGCTCTTGCACCGGCGCGGGCCTTCACATCGGAGGGATTGACGCCTGAATAAGCCAGCGCCACGGTTACCTCCCCTGCCGCGGGCGGCTGATCGTCCAGATCTCCGACCTCCATCACGGCATCGGCGGCGCCAAACCTGCGATAAAATGCTGCTTTCATGGCCATGCCCTCTTCTTGTGAAGTTGCGCCGAACATCATGGTCCGGCCCATTCAAACAAGAAAAGCAAAGGCCAGCAGAGGTGCAACCCCTACCGGCCCCTACCGGACAAAAATCCACGCATCACGAAGGATTGCGACCGCTCACCCCCGCAATAGCCAATCCAGAAAGTGCCTCAGGCGGGTACACCAGCGGATCGCAGCGCACGGCTCCAGTCCTTACCAAATGGCGCGCTCGACGCCGCATTATTGGCTTCGTAGTTGGAAATTGAGAAATCCGGCTGAACCGTCAGCAGCGAACGGACAACGTCCCGAGCCTCGTCTGTTTTCCCCAATTGCTGCAATGCAATGGCCTTGGTCGACAATGTCGAGGGGAACGTCGGATTTGCTTGTAGGGATCGATCCGCAAGCGACAGCGCCTTGTCATAGTCCTTGGCACTAAGGTTAGCAGCTGCCGACATCGAGTCGAAGTAATACTGCTGAGGCCCAAGGGGGGACAGTCGCCTGGCTGCATCCGTCAGCTGCACCGCTTCTTCAGGCATATTCTGGTAGCCCAGCGTCGCCCCCTTCAGCAGCAGTGCCAAGGCCTCATTCGGGTTGTCTTTCAACGCCAGATCATAGGAGCTTTGCGCCAGATCGAAGCGGAACATCAGATGGCTCGCGATCAGCCCTCTTACGGTCAACGCCAAGGAGAAGGATGGATCTTGGCTCAGCGCCGAAGAAACCAGCTGCGTTGCCAAATGTGCATCCAACTGGCGATCCTTGGAAAAACCCTTCTGCACCCGCATGACGTGCCACATCGCCATCCACGTCAAGGCAACCGGATGCTGTGATTCCCGCTCAAGCAGAACGGTCAGGATTTCCTGCGCCTGATTGAACTGCGGCAGCTGCATATCCTGCATCAATGCTATCGCAGCCATCAAGAGAGTATGACTGTCGTGTTTGATAAGGGGCCGGAACCCAACCAGTCGCACCGATTCACCAACCACAGTCCAGCCGATCTGGGCGGTCACATCCCGCAGGGCGCGGCTGTTCCCGGCTGTAAGAAACGACAGTTCTTCGCGGTATTCACGAGACCAGATCACCTTTTCACGGATCGTGTCGTGTAGATCCACCTGCAACCGGTAGATTTGGCCGGTGACATTCACTGTGCCAGACACCAGGTAGTTGGAACCCGCGACGTCATAGATATCACAGGGCCTGACTTGCAATGGGTCAAACTGCCGGGACGCCAGATAGGAGGTGACGCAAAACGCATGGCTGCGCGACAGATGCCGGACCAGCTCTTCAGACAACAGCGCGCCTAGCGGGGATTTGGCATCTCCAGGTGCACGATGGACAAAGGGCAGCACCGTGATCGGCGGCAAAAGGCTGTCCAAAACAGCGCGACTGTAGTCGCGCAACATCCCTGTTGCGGCCCGGTTGCGGGCCTCGGCCCGGTTCAATTCATTGCGCTGCTGTTCCAACCAGACGGCAAATGTCGATTCATGGGGCAGATCGAAGCCCTCCATGAAATCACCCATGTTGGGATCAGCGTCGAGGTCAACGCGCTCCAGATCCAACACAACCCTTTCGCGGTTGGCGGACAGAATGGTGGACATATCGGCGCCGAGATGGCGGCGCAGGGTGGAAAGTGCGGTGCGTAAACTGGCCTTTGCCTGCTCCGGCTGGGCAAGACTCCATAGTGTTCGCTCCAAAAAGGCACGCGTCCGCACGCCCCCTTCTGCCGTGGATAACAAGGCAAGCAATGCCTGATGCTTTGCGCCAAGAGAGAGAGCCTCTCCGGTTGGCAAAAACACCCCAAAAGCACCAAATTGGCGAATTTTTAACTGATCTGACATGTCCCAAACCCATTACTTACGCAATGCAATCGGATTGTGATACTCCTCAGCCGACTGGATTGATTACCCACACGTTAATTATCACACAAATTATCATGAAAGTCACGGGGAAATATACAACCTAAACGGCACAGAAAACTTGGCGCATAATCAGGACCCTACGAGAATACCGCCTCAAAAATGCGCGAATATCGAACAGTTATCGCATGTACGCACTTCAAAACACTCAAACAACTACCGCATAAGTTGTTTTCTCAATTCATCTCAAAAATGGGATGGAAGTGCAGGTTGGATCGGCAAACCACGCAACGCAACGCTCCGTACCACGAAAAACAACGCATCGCGCAAGAAACATGCGGACGCGCACGACCCTCGCAGGGCCGCAGACAATAACACTGATGTCTCTGCGTTAGACGCAATATTCACGTAGCGTGGCGCAAAATCTTGCAGCACCCGGGCTCAACTGGTGATCCCGGCGCTGACACAGACCCACCGGGCCCTCGGTGGACGAGGTATCAATCGGCAGCGCCACCAAACGGCCAGCCGTCAAATCCGCCTCCACCACACCATAGCTGATGATCCAAACCGCCTGATGGTTCAGCGCAAAGCTGCGTCCAAATGTTGATGACACGGTTTCAATCGCAGTTTGCGGCAACTGCAAACCGTGCTCCATGCACATCCGTTCAACAGAGGAGCGAATGATGGATGCCTCTGCCGGGATCAACACAGGATAGTCAGAGAACAATGATGCGAGCAGGTCTTTTTCCGCTAGGCGACTGAACGGATGGCCGCGCGCAACCACAACCGCGACACGTTCATGGAACAACGGATCAAACGTCAATCCAACCATATTCTCAGGCGCAGGCAAACGGCCCACCACAACGTCAAGGAACCCACGGCGCAGCAAATCAAGCAGATATTGATTGTCCCCGCTGACAACCGAAAACCGATTGCGACCGCCCTGTTCCCAGATCTTCCCAAGTGCTTTGGGCACAATTGTCGCCGAAACCGTCGGCAAGGCCCCAATGGCTACCTTAGGCCCCTCTGCGGCGTCCAGCTCTCGCAGCCGTTCGACACCATCGCGGGTCAAAGCAAGGCTGCGTCCGGCATATTCGCGAAACATCTCTCCGTAGGCTGACAAGCGGATCCCACGGCCATGTTTTTCCACCAGCGGCTTCTCGCAGATGGCCTCCAGTTCACGCAGGGTACGTGTCACAGCCGGTTGTGTCAGGCCCAGCCGCTCTGCTGCCTGCGTTACACTCTGCTTTCGCGCCACCTCAACAAACACTTCCAAATGGCGGAGCTTCAACTGGGCCGGTATGCGCATATCAATTCCAACATGAATTCATTCGAAATCCGACATTATACAGATCATTTACGGTATGAGATATGACATACTAAAGGGAGAACGCGATGCGCAATACGCCAGTTAAGGATGGGCTGACAATTCGCCGTGAAGTGCTTGGCGACGCCCATGTAGACCGCGCGCTTCATGCTGAAACCGAATTTGACGCCCCATTTCAGGCGCTGATCACTGAAACCATCTGGGGCGGTGTTTGGGCCTCGAACACCATCAGCCGACGTGAGCGTTCCATGATCACACTGGCCATCCTGGCTGCGCTTGGCAATTTGGATGAAATCCCGATGCATATTCGCGCAACTGCCAATACGGGCGCATCACAGGCGGATATCGCCGAAGTGTTTCAGCATGTTGCGGTCTATGCTGGCGCCCCACGCGCCAACCGTGCCATCGCCCTTGCAAAACAGACCCTTGCAGAGATGACAGCAGATAACAGAGCTTTGGATGGGCACAATGACACGCTCTGACACCATAGGTTTTGCCCCACGGGATCGAGACTGGCATCCCCCCGCATATACCCCTGCCTATCGCAGTTCCCTGTTGCGCTCACCGCGCAGACAACCGATCGCACTGGACCACAGCACCGGAGAATTGACTGGTCCGGTCTTTGGCCATGCCGATGTCTCATCACTCGATAGCGATCTGCTGGCAAACTTCGCAGCGCCAGATATTAGTCCAATTGGCGAACGGATCCTGATTCACGGGCGTGTGCTGGACGAACAGGCCCGTCCGGTGCCGAACACGCTGGTCGAGATCTGGCAAGCCAACGCGTCAGGGCGGTATCGGCATAAAAACGACAGTTATCTTGGCGCGCTGGATCCGCAGTTCGGCGGGTGTGGGCGCGCGCTGACGGATCAACAGGGCCGCTACCAGTTCCGCACCCTCAAACCCGGCGCCTACCCCTGGCCCAATGGCGGCAACGACTGGCGCCCTGCGCATGTTCATTTTTCCATCTTTGGCCATGCCTATGCGCAGCGGCTCATCACGCAGCTCTACTTCGAAGGGGACCCGCTGATTGCACATTGCCCCATCGTCAATACGATCGCGGACCCAAAGGCCGTCGATAGGTTGATCGCAAAACTGGATCTGACTGAGACGGTCCCTTTCGACATGGTCGCATACAAATTTGATATCGTTTTGCGCGGTGCATGCTCCACCGTTTTTGAAAACCGGCTGGAGGGCAATTAATGCAGAAATCACCATTTGCTGACCCCAATGCCGGACCTGCGCCGAAGCTGCCAGAAACGCCATCACAGACCGCTGGGCCCTATGTGCATATCGGGCTCGCCCCTCATGCCGCGGGGTGCGGTTTCGACCAGTCCACATTGGGCGAAAAGATCGTTCCCGCGACTGCTGAAGGCACCCGGATACAGATCGATGGCACCATTTTCGATGGCGCGGGAGACCCCGTGCGCGATGCCCTGATTGAGGTCTGGCACGCCGATCCAGAGGGGATCTATCACACCACGCCACAGACAACGACCAAACAACGCTATGGGTGGGGTCGGGTGGTCACGGATTTTGAAACCGGCTCCTGGCAGGTCAAGACCATCAAACCCGGCCCCTGCCCTGACCCAATAGGCACGCCAATCGCGCCACATATCAATCTGTGGATCGTCGCGCGCGGGATCAATCTTGGACTGCACACCAGGCTCTACTTTGATGATGAAACTCAAGCCAACACCGCAGACCAGACCCTATTGCGGATCCCAGATCTTGATCAGCGCAACACCCTGCTCGCCCGGTACCGCGGCGGCGCAGGAACCGTATCCGATCCTCGCCGCTACCGATTTGATATTCATCTCCAAGGTGCGGCAGAAACCGTTTTCTTCGATGTGTGAGACCCAAGATGACCCAGCCCTGTATCATTTGCGTCGCGATTACCGGATCTGTTCCCAGAAAGGAGCATAATCCGGCAGTGCCCATCACCGTTGCGGAACAAATCGAGAGCACGCAGGCGGCGTTTGAGGCAGGGGCAAGCATCGCGCATTGCCATGTGAGACAAGAGGATCAAAGCCCAACCTCAGATCCCGAACTGTTCGCGCGCCTGATGGAAGGTCTAAGAAAGCACTGCCCAGGCATGATCATCCAACTGTCCACAGGCGGTCGGTCCGGAGCTGGACGCGAGCGCGGGGGAATGCTGGCGCTCCGCCCCGACATGGCGTCGCTCTCGGTTGGATCGAACAACTTTCCGACGCGCGTCTACGAAAACCCGCCAGATCTTGTGGATTGGCTGGCTGCTGAAATGATCCGCCATGAGATCAAGCCTGAGATCGAAGCGTTCGATCTGTCCCATATCCATCAGGCAGTGTTGATGGCATCCGACGGGCGCCTACGCACGCCCCCGTACATCCAGTTTGTGATGGGGGTGAAAAATGCGATGCCCGTCGACAAAGATGTCTTTGATTACTACGTCAAAACGATGCGCCGCCTGGCACCCAATAGCTTATGGTGCGCCGCAGGCATTGGAGCGGGTCAGATCCTGGTCAATGAATGGGCCATCGCGGCGGGCGGCCATACCCGCACCGGTCTCGAAGACAATTTGCGGATGGATCGGGCAACACTTGCGCCTTCGAACGCCGCGCTCGTGGCCCGCACCGTCGACCTGTGTGAGAAATACGAGCGGCCGGTTGCAACCCCTTCAGAAGCGCGCGCAATGCTTGGCCTGCGACCGCACACTTAGGCCTAGAACAATGGCCTGAACCCTGACGCTTACGCACCCCCTGCGACATCCTGCCCCCAGCCATTGCAAAGCAAAACGACCCTCCCCAACTGTTTGGGGCGCGCGACGCATTCGCAGCTTAAGCCGCTCCTCCCTTGGCTGCTGTAGTTTGGGTGATTGGACTCCCTCCCTCCTCCCGAGATCCAATATCCAAACGTGAATGCGGAGCGCGTGCGCCACCCAAGATATCCGGCCAAGGTAACTATTCAGATAGAAAGAGGCCGCTCATTGCCGCGATCAATCTGGCGTGCGGCTGATTTGGCGGGACAGATCCTGGAGGATGGGGCAATCGGGTCGTTCATCACCAGCACAACAGGTCACCAACTCGGACAGTGTATCGTGCATCGCCTGCAGATCCGCGATTTTGCCCGTGATCTTTGCCAAGTGCTCTTCTGCCAGCGCCTTCACGTCAGAACTCGCACGGCTTTCATCCTCATAGAGCGCCATCAACGTGCGGCAATCTTCGATGGTAAAGCCCAGCGCCCGCGCGCGCCCCAGAAACGCGAGCTTGTGGAGGTCACTCTCGACAAAACAGCGGTACCCGTTGTCACTGCGGCGCGGTTTGATCAGGCCGATGTCTTCGTAGTAGCGGATCGTTTTTGCGGGCAACCCCGAGCGCGTTGCAACGTCTCCGATGTTCATGCCTGTGCCTCCTGAGAACTGGACTCTGGGCTCTGCGCAACCAAACCGGGCGCGAGCAGTGGTCGCACCGGGCGCAATCGGCGCAGCCGCAGTGCATTGGTCACCACAAACACGCTGGAGAGCGCCATGGCCCCCGCCGCCAAACCGGGTGACAGCAATGGCCCTCCGAATGGCACCAGGACACCCGCAGCAACGGGCAGTAGCAGGATATTATATCCAAAGGCCCAGCCAAGGTTTTGCCAGATGTTGCGCAGCGTTGCCCGACCAATGGACACCGCATTGACCACACCAAACAGATCGCCGGAGATCAAAACAACATCTGCCGTCTCTATGGCGACATCGGTGCCCGTACCAATCCCCAGCCCGATATCCGCAACCGCAAGGGCCGGTGCATCATTGATGCCATCACCAACGAAGGCGACCGCGCCAAATTTCGCCTGCAGACTGCGAACAGCTGCAACCTTATCGGCGGGCAGGCAATCAGCCATGACCTCGTTAATCCCCAGCTCTGTTGCGATCGCGTGGGCGGTGGTGGATCGGTCCCCCGTTAGCATAGCAACTTCGACGCCTCTGGCGCGCAGTTCAGCGATGGCCTCCGCGCTGTTGCGCTTGATCGGGTCTGTCACCGCGATGAGGCAGGCGAGGGCGTTGTCGACCGCCACAAACAAGGTGGTCGCACCGTTTCGGGACAGATCTTCTGCCTCCTGTGAAAAGACTGAGACATCAATGTTCTCAGCATTCATCAACCGCTCGGCCCCAATGAGGAGTGATTTGCCCTCGACCTCCGCACGCACCCCGAAACCCGGGATTGCCGTCACCTCCGCAGCTGTGGGGATGGTGTCACCTGCGGCATCTACAATCGCTCTGGCAATCGGATGTTCAGACTGCTGTTCTGCTGCAGCGACGAGGCGAAGCAGATCGGCCTGCTCGACCCCATCCACACAGCGCATCTGCGTCAGCGTCGGGCGCCCCTCTGTAAGGGTTCCGGTTTTGTCGAAAGCCACAACCGAAACAGACCGCAGCCGCTGCAGAGCATCCCCCTTGCGGAACAGAACCCCCATCTGCGCCGCACGCCCAAGGCCAACCATAATCGATGTCGGCGTGGCGAGCCCCATGGCGCAGGGGCAAGCGATAATCAGCACCGACACACCCGCCACCAGAGCCAAGGGCAAAGCGGGCGCCGGGCCAAACAACAACCAGGCAGCCACTGTCGCGGCGGCGATTGCAATGACCGCTGGGACAAACCACATGGTGACGCGATCGACCAATGCCTGTACCGGCAGTTTCGCCCCCTGGGCGTCTTCGACCATTTTCACGATTTGCGCCAATACAGTGTCGGACCCAATTTCAGTCGCTCGGTAGTCCAATACCGCATTACCGTTGATGGTTCCTGCGTTCACCACTGCGCCGATGGCCTTTTCAACGGGCACTGGCTCACCCGTCAACATACTCTCATCCACGAAGGACTGGCCGGACACGACGACCCCATCAACAGCGATACGTTCTCCGGGACGTGCCCGTAGCCGGTCTCCCACCCGCAGATCTGCAACTGGCCGTTCTACCACTTCCTCGTCGGTCACCAGAAGTGCGCTTTTGACCTGCAAATCGACCAATGCTCGGATCGCTTCGCCAGTGCGCCCCTTGGCGCGCGCCTCGAGCCAGCGACCCAACAAGACCAACGTCACAATCACCGCTGCAGCCTCGTAGTAGACATTGGCGGTTCCGGGCGGCAGCATGCTGGGCGCGAAGGTTGCAATCAGAGAAAATCCAAAAGCGGCGGCTGTACCAATCGCAACCAACGCATTCATATCAGGCGCGCCGCGCAGCAGAGAGGACAGACCTTTTGCATAAAAGTCGCGTCCCGGCCCACAGAGCACCAGAGCGGTCAGGCAAAACTGGATCAAATGGCTGCCGGTGCTGCCAAGCGTGGCCATAACCCAATGATGCACCACTGGCAGCATGTGACCGCCCATTTCGATTGCAAACACCGGCAATGTCAGAACAGCAGCGACGATAAACTGCATCCGCAGTTTGGCGGTCACGGCCTGTTTCTGTTGAGCCTGCTGATCGGCAAGCTCATCGCCGGCGGCCCATTCCCCCGCTGATGGTTCTGCCTCATAACCTGCGGCTCCGACGGCGGTGCGCAGCTCTTCTGAATGCGTGATACCCGTCAGATAGGTGATCCGTGCGGTTTCATTGGCCAGATTGACCTTCGCTTCCACCACCCCCTCGACTGCGTTCAGCGCGCGCTCCGCCCGTGCAACGCAACTGGCACAGGTCAAGCCTTGAAGCGCCAGCACCACAGTCGCTTCTGCAGCCGGGTATCCCGCATCGGCCAGCGCGAGCCGCAGATCTTCGGCGCGCAGAGCACCGCCGCCCTGGATATGAGCCCGTGCGGTTGCCAGATTGACGGCGGCCGATGATACGCCCTCAACCGCAGACAGCGCCCGTTCCGCGCGCCCGGCGCATCCCGCGCAGTTCAATCCAGTGACATCCAAGGTCCATTGGGCCATCGCATTTTCCGCCATGCGGTCCTCAACACAATTCCGTTGGCCTGATTGGCCACACCATTGATATGGAGGTTCCAGTCAGAGGAAGGTCAATAGGCAATCCTTCTTCTGGCCTCAAAAGCACCGAATACAAACGAGGCTGGTTTCAGGCAGCAGCCCGGAGCGGATGGCGAGACGATTGGAAAGGCGGACAAAAAATGACGGTAACCGTCACTTCGCTGTCGCATTCTTTCGAGGATGAGAACGCTATCCGCAGATAATCTCTCAAGAATACGTCGCTGTCAGTTTACGGGCACCTGTTTCCTCTGCCAGTATACGGCAAACCAGACCACCCGTCTGACACCTAAGAAAAAAGGAATTTCACCATGATCCGTACCCGCGCCGCGGTGGCTGTCGCCCCAGGGAAACCGCTTGAGGTGATGGAGGTCAATCTGGAAGGCCCCAAGAAAGGGGAAGTTCTGGTTGAAATCAAAGCAACTGGTCTGTGCCACACTGATGAATTCACCCGTTCCGGCGACGACCCAGAAGGGATTTTCCCAGCTATCCTGGGGCACGAAGGCGCAGGCGTGGTCGTCGAAGTCGGCGAAGGTGTCACCACGCTTGAAGTGGGCGATCATGTCATCCCGCTTTACACGCCCGAATGCCGCGAATGCGAATACTGCCTGAATCCAAAAACAAACCTCTGCCAGGCCATCCGCTCCACGCAGGGGCAAGGCCTTTTGCCCGACGGTTCGACACGGTTTTCCATGCTGGATGGCACGCCAATCCACCACTACATGGGCTGCTCGACCTTTGCGAACCACACCGTGGTGCCCGAAATTGCCCTGGCAAAGGTTCGCAAAGACGCGCCATTTGATAAAATCTGCTACATCGGCTGTGGCGTCACCACCGGCATTGGCGCGGTGATCAACACCGCTAAGGTTGAGATTGGATCGCGCGCCATCGTGTTTGGCCTCGGTGGTATTGGTCTCAATGTGATCCAGGGTCTGCGCCTTGCAGGTGCCGATCAGATTGTTGGCGTCGACCTGAACCCTGGCAAAGTTGACATGGCCAAACATTTTGGCATGACAGATTTTGTAAACCCGGCCGATGTGGACGGCGATCTGGTTGCTCATCTGGTGGAACTGACCGGCGGCGGCGCCGATTACACCTTTGATGCGACAGGCAACGTCAACGTCATGCGCACCGCACTCGAGGCCGCACACAAAGGTTGGGGCGAATCCATCATCATCGGCGTGGCACCAGCCGGTGCGGAAATCTCCACCCGTCCCTTCCAGCTGGTCACCGGGCGCAGCTGGCGCGGCACAGCATTTGGTGGTGCTTCCGGGCGGACCGATGTGCCCAAGATCGTCGATTGGTACATGGATGGAAAAATCGAAATCGATCCGATGATCACCCACAAACTGCCGCTCGATGACATCAACAAGGGTTTTGATCTGATGCACGAGGGCAAATCGATCCGCGCTGTCGTCGAATTCTGATCACAGCCCCCACGGCGATATCTCAAAACGCAGGCTCCTGAGCCTGCGTTTTTTGTTGGGCTGAACGGTGGTTTCCAGACTGGAACAGATGCAACACGAACGGCATAGTGGTGGCCATCGTCACCCCACCAGAGGATCGGATTTTGGACTTTCAGGCCGTGGATATCTCGCAAACTGAAACGGCGGCCACGATCATATTTCGGGCCCTGCGCAAGGCCATCATCACTGGTGACCTGAAAGACCGCACGCCACTACGCCAGGATGAAATCGCCAAAGCGTTCAAAACGTCCCGGTTTCCGGTGCGCGAAGCCATTGCCCGATTGGAACAGCAAGGGCTCGTGACCACGCAGCGCTACAAAGGTGCCGTTGTTGCAACCTTGTCGATGCATGACGCTGCAGAGATTTTTGACCTCAGAGCCAAACTCGAGGCAGACATCATCCGCGCTGCCGTCCCGAATATGACCGCAGAAACGCTACACACAGCCCGGTCCGATCTGGAAGCGTTTGCGCGCTGCACGGATCCCATGAAGTGGGGAGCGCTCAATCGGCAGTTTCACACCACGCTCTACAGCACCAGCGGACTGCCCTATCACATGGAAATCGTTGACGGTCTAATCGACCGGATTGATCGCTATCTGCGAGCGCAGCTTCTGATGAGCGACGGCCTATCAAAAACCAACGCTGAACACCGTGCGATCCTGAAGGCCTGCAAAGAGCAAAACGCTGATCTCGCAGCGGAATTGACAGCCACCCACATTCTAGGGGCCAAGGCGGCGCTAGCCGACCAGCTGAGTGCCGATCTTTAGCCCCTCAGCTTTGAACCACGTTTGACCCTAAACGACGGGGATCAGATCGTTCTGTTTTCGACCGCGTCCATGTTCACATCGTACCCCCACAGCCGACGCAGATGCCGCAGGACTTCTTCGCTGTCTTCTTCTGCGAGATGAATGCCGTCCCGCACATGATGGGTCAACTTCAGCTTCCGGTCCCCTTTCAGATCTGCGTCCGTGACCTGGATATCAGGCTCTAAATAAGCAAGATCATAAGACTTCGCCAGATCTCGCCGCACGGCTTTGTAACCGCTACGATTGTGGATTTGGCTGACAATCAAATGCGATTGCTCACTGTCATCAGCGAGGGTGAACAGTTTGAATTTGCGGATCAAATGCGGCGACAGAAACTGCTGGATAAAGCTCTCGTCGCGGTAGTTTGCCCAGGCCTCTCGCATCACGCGCCGCCAGTCCGGATCACCGGCGAAATCCGGGAACCATTCGCGATCTTCCTCCGTTGGGGTTTCGCAAATGCGGCGAATATCCTGCATCATGGCAAAGCCCAGCGCATAAGGGTTGATGCCCGAATACCGTGGGTCATCAAACTCGGGCTGCAGAACCACATTGGTGTGGCTGTGCATCATCTCCATATAGGCACCTTCGGTCAGGCGCCCCTGCTCAAACAGCTTGTTGATAATGTAATAATGCACAAAGGTCGCGCAGCCTTCGTTCATCACTTTCGTCTGTTTTTGGGGATAGAGATACTGCGCCAGCATCCGCACAATCCGAAGGATTTCACATTGCCACGGCTCCAGAACAGGGCTGTGTTTTTCTAGAAAATACAGCAGGTTCTCTTGCGGCAAATTCATCCGTTTGCGCCGACTGCTGGCTTCTGCGTCGAAATCTGATGCTGCCCGTTTGTCACGCCCCAACGTGGCATCGGTCCAAAGATCCAGCAGGCTCATCGCACTTTCGTGGCCTTCGCGGACCCGCTGCATGGCCTCGCGTTCCTGGATGGTGGGTTTGGGTGGCCGACCATACCGGAAGACCCCCTGCGCCTGCAGAGCGTGGGCTGCATCCAACACCTCTTCCACCGCGGACAAACCGTATCGCTCCTCGCAGGCCGCGATATAGTTCTTTGCAAATGCCAGATAGTCGTGAATGCCAGCCGCATCGGTCCACTGCTGGAACAAATAGTTGTTTTTAAAGAAATGATTGTGGCCAAAGGCAGCATGCGCCATGACAAGCGTCTGCATCGCCATGGTGTTTTCTTCCATATTGTAGCTGATGCAGGGGTTGGAATTGATCACGATCTCATAGGCCAGACCTTGTCGACCCGTTCGGTACAGCGCCTCATCTCGTGCGAAATGTTTGCCAAAAGACCAATGTTGGTACATCAGCGGCAAGCCAACACAGGAATAGGCATCCAGCATTTGTTCGGCCGAGATAATTTCTATCTGGTTTGGGTACACATCCAGACCGAGATCTTCCAAAGCGATGGCTTCGATCGCATCCCGCGCCGTCTCCAACAGTTCAAACGTCCATTCCGGTCCCGTAAACAGCGGCTTGGACCCAGGTTTAACTGCCTGCATTCTGCGCCCCTTTGCCTTTTGGAAGGAAAAACTCCCGGAAAATCGGATAGATATGCGAGGGGTCCGACACACGTTGCATTTCGAAATGCCGCGCCTTTGCCTTCACCTCGCGATAGTTCTGCCAGAGGTCCTCGCCCGCTTCCGGGTTCTCCAACAGCATATCAGCCCCCTCATCGACGATTTCGACATAGGCATAATATTGACAAACCGGCAGCAAATCCTCGGTCAGCAGCGATTTACAGCGCGCCGAGTCATTGCCGAAGTTCTCTCCATCGGAGGCCTGCGCCCCATAGATGTTCCATTCGTCGGGCGGATACCGCTCTGAAATGATCTCTCGCATTTTGTCGAGCGCGGTGGACACGATGGTGCCGCCGGTTTCGCGGGCATAAAAGAAGGTCTCCTCATCAACCTCTTGGGCGTGATGAGTGTGACGGATGAACACCAGTTCCGTGTGTTCATAGCTGCGGGTCAGGAACAGATGCAGCAGCAAGAAAAACCGTTTGGCGAGATCCTTTTCACGCTCCTGCATCGAGCCGGACACATCCATGAGGCAAAACACAACCGCGCGAGAATTGCGGATTTTCTCAGGGACACTGGTGTCATATCGCAGATCAAGAGGATCGATATAGCCCACGACCTTACGCTTGCGCTCCAGCGCAATCAGCTTGTCTTGCAGGTCCTGCAACAACGCCTTTTGCTCTTCAGTGAGCGGGGCGCGTGCCTCCAGTTCTTCGACCTCTTTGCGCAATTTTGCAATCGCGTTGAGCGACGGGCGTTGCAAAGCGATCCTCCGCCCCAGAGAGTTGCGCATGGTTCGGATCAAATTGAGGTTGTTAGGCGTTCCTGCCGTGGTCAGCCCGGCGCGCCGGGTTCCGACCGTTTCGGTTTCAACTGTTGCTTTGGGCACCAGGTCTGGCAGTTCCAGCCCATCAAACAGAATTTCGAGATACTCATCCCGTGTGAGGGTGAAGGAAAACTCATCCGACCCGTCCCCATCTTCGGAGGCCTGTTTGCTGCCCTGACCAGCCCCACCTTGCGGACGTTGAATGGTGTCGCCAACAACAAATTCTTTGTTGCCGGGCAAGACATGGCGGCGACGCCCGCCTTTGGCGGCGTGATGAAACCGGGGTTCTTTCAAACCACGTGATGGGATGGTGACCTTTTCACCATCTGCGGGCACGCCTCCTCCATCTTTGATGGATTTGTCGCGCACCGATTTGTCGACGCGTTCCTTGATACTCTCGCGAGCGCGTTCAAGGAACCGTTGCCGGTTCCCCAAACTCTTTCCCTTTGGATTGGCACGCCGATCGATAAAGTGATGCATGGTGCATCCGCCTCCTCTTAGCCTGCCTTATTCACCCGCATGTACCATTCCACCAAACGGCGAACCTGCCGATCCGTGTAGCCATGGCTGCGCATACGCTCCACGAACTCTTGGTGTTTGCCTTCGGTTTTGCTGTCCTTTTTGGAGCCAAAGGAAATCACAGGCAGTAACTCTTCGACCTGACTGAACATGTGTTTTTCGATCACATCACGCAGCTTTTCATACGAATTCCAGGCCGGATTGGAGCCGGTGTTCGCCCTATGGCGCAGGGCAAATTTCACCACTTCATTGCGGAAGTCTTTTGGATTGGCGATGCCGACGGGTTTTTCGATCTTCGACAACTCCGCATCCAACACATCACGATCATAGAGCTGACCAGTGTCGGGGTCTTTGTAGTCCTGCTCTTCGATCCAGGCGTCCGCATAGGAGATATACCGGTCAAAAACGTTCTGGCCGTATTCTGTGTAACTCTCCAGATAGGCCTTCTGTATTTCGTTGCCGATAAACTCCTCATACCGAGGCGCCAGCTCAGTTTTGATGAAAGCGAGGTACTTTGCTTCGGTTTCGGCCGGGAACTGTTCCCGTTTGATCATCTGCTCCAGCACATACATCAAATGAACCGGATCTGCGGCGACCTCGTCTGTGTCGAAGTTGAAGGTTGTGGACAGCACCTTGAAGGCAAATCTCGTCGAAATGCCGTTCATACCCTCATCGACACCGGCACGGTCCTGATACTCCTGCACGGTTTTCGCTTTTGGATCCGTATCCTTCAGGCTTTCCCCGTCATACACACGCAGCTTGGAGTAAAGGTTTGAATTTTCATGCGGTTTCAACCGAGTCAAAACCGAGAAGCGCGACAAGATCTTTAGGGTTTCTGGCGCACATGGGGCCGAGCCAAGTTCGCTATGTTCAATCAACTTGTCATAGATTTTGGCCTCTTCAGTAACCCGAAGACAATATGGCACCTTCACAATCGAAACCCGGTCAATGAAGGCTTCGTTGTTTTTGTTATTCTTGAATTGCTGCCATTCAGATTCGTTGGAATGGGCAAGGATAAGACCGGTGTAAGGGATCGCGCCAAAGCTCTCGGTCCCCATGTAGTTGCCTTCCTGCGTTGCGGTGAGCAACGGGTGCAGCATTTTGATCGGGGCTTTGAACATCTCCACAAATTCGAGGATGCCCTGCGTTGCCCGATTCAAACCGCCTGAGAAACTATAGGCATCGGGGTTGTCCTGGCTGAAATGCTCCAACTGGCGGATGTCCACTTTGCCAACCAATGTGGAAATATCCTGGTTGTTCTCATCGCCTGGCTCCACCTTGGCCACACAGATTCGGCGCAGACGCGATGGATACAGGCGCACAACTGAGAACTTGTTGATATCGCCGCCAAATTCATCCAGTCGCTGCACCGCCCAAGGCGACATAAGCCCTGGCAAACGGTGCTGCGCGATGCCATATTCCTCCGCCAGGATTTTGCCCATGCGCACCGGATCAAACAGCCCCAACGGGCTTTCGAAAATCGGCGACAGTTGGTCACCAGCTTTCAGAACATAAATTGGCTGATCCTCGACCAAACGCTTCAAACGCTCGGCGAGAGAGGATTTTCCGCCCCCGACCGGACCGAGCAGGTAAAGGATCTGCTTGCGCTCCTCCAGGCCCTGCGCCGCATGACGGAAATATCCGACAATCCGCTCAATCGTGTCTTCCATACCATAGAAGTCTTCGAACGCAGCGTATCGTTTGATTGTACGGTTTTGGAAAATCGGACCCAAACGCGCATCTTTAGAGGTATCGACCAGTTCTTCTTTGCCAATCGCCTTCAGCATGCGTTCGGCGACATTTGCATACATTCCAGGATCATCCCGACATCCGTTCAGATAGTCCTGCAATGACATCTCTTGCTCGCGCGTTTCGCCGTATTGCTCGGCAAAGAGTTCGGCAATGTCTTTCATCTGGCTCTAACCTCCTAGTTACTGCGCGCCATTCCTCCTGGGGTTCAATCGTTCACACAGACAGAGCACGCCCAGCGCGAGGGCCAAAGATTGTCCGCGTGTATAAGTCGTATGAATTCTGCTCGGCGCCGATACAGGCGTAAGTAAGGCCAACGCGCCACGTTCTGTGGTGGCGTACGGGTCTGGTCCCGGAATTCGGCGTCGTGAACTTCGTACCAAGTCTACACCAATTCTACCTTTGTTCCTAACTTAAACTGGTATGTTTTTGGTTAATTGCCAGACACTTTTAATAGAACATCCGTTCACACATCGGCGAGGCACCGGTGAAATCTACACTCAATTCCGGCCGCACATGAACTGCCGCCAAAGCTGAAAAGACCAGAAAAACAGGGCAAACCACACCCAAAGTGCGCCCAACACAGCCAATCGCGCAAAAACAGTGGTCTGCGCGGATGGGCCGCGCGGATTGGTTAATCATCAAGCCTGCGCAAACGAGGTTCAATACTGGCTACAATTTGGCCACACCTTGATATTTTCGGGCCGTTTTTACGCACGCCAGCCTAGACAAGCCATAATACATGGCCTCAGTATACCACCAATATGGCCGCGGAGACGGTCAATGAGCACACAAACAGGCAACCTTTGCGTCCATATTTCGGGCGTATCGGTCCATTGACGAGCGGTATATAGAATGAGCATGGTTGGATACATCGTCCGCGATATGGCGGGCACGAAACAGCATGGCACCTCTGCGGATGAAGGCCAGGCTGTCATCGAAGTCTCACAGGCCAAGGACATTTCCCTTAATCTGTCGCCAGCCGACGTAGAAAGCTACGCGCGCCGCGGGTCGGATCTCCATATCACGCTGCTGGATGGTCAGGTCATCATCCTGGATGGGTTCTACGACACGGGCGCCACGGGCGGCAAAAACCTCTTCCTGAGTGAAGAGGGTAACTTCATCGAAGTGGTGCTGGAGGATCGTACTGATGGCATGCTCTATGCCAGCTACGAGCCCCTGGATCTCGGCGGCAAGTGGAGCGCCTATGACGATATGGTGTTCCTCGATGTGGACCGCATCGAACCCGTTGTGGCGCCTCTGGTCGCGCCGCTTGTTGGTGGTCTTGGCGGCGCAGGCGCCGCAGCAGGCGTCGTGGGTGCTGCCGCAATCATTGGTGGTGGCGGTGGTGGCGGCGGAGGAGGTGGCGGTGGCCCCATCACCCCAACCGTCGACAATCCGGACGCGACCTACACAGTGGCAGGCTCCACAACAGAAGATGTGGTTGTAAGCGGGACAGGGGCACCTGGATCAACTGTTGAAGTGACGTTTGGAACCATCACAGAAACCGTTGTCGTCAACGACGACGGGATTTGGGTCGCCAACTTCCCCGTCACCAACCTGCCCCCAGATGGTTCTTACGAGACAACTGTCTACGTAAAAGATCCGGACGGAAACGAATTTAACCTGGATGGTCCGTCGGTTCTGATCGACACGACTCCCCCGCCAGTTGCCGTGGACGTGGTCGAAGGCGACGATCATATCAACTACATCGAAGTGGCAGATGGCGTGACAATCTCGGGCACCGGCGAGGCTGGTGCCAGCGTGTCCGTCTTGTTCCAAGGCATCACCCGCACAACAACTGTTGGCGATGATGGCACCTGGTCTGTGGATTATGCGACCGGCGAAATCGCCACCGGCATTTACACATCGACCATTGAAATCACCAGCGCCGACGCAGTCGGAAATACCACAACTGTGTCGCACACCGTTGCTGTCGACACCGAAACCCGCGTGACGATCAACACCCAGGTTGGCGACGACCATGTCATCAACGGTGCGGAACAGGCCGCAGGCGTCACACTGACCGGTACCGCAGAGGCGGGCTCCTCTGTCGTGGTCACCCTGCAGGGTGTTTCTCGGACTGTCACCGCAGATGCCGGGGGCAATTGGTCCGCGAGCTATCTCAGCTCTGAAATTGCGACCGGCACCTACGATGCAGCAGTTTCTGCGGTTGCAACCGACACCAGCGGCAATGTCAGCTCGACCTCCACGACCATTCCGGTCGACACCGAAACTCAGGCAGCGCTGGATGCGGTGCAGGCTGGGGATGGTGTGATCTCGGCACCGGAAATCGCCAATGGTGTCACATTGACAGGCACCGCAGAAGCAGGCGCAACCGTGGTGGTGACCCTGGAAGGCACCAGCCGCACTGTGACCGCCAGCTCTCAGGGCGTGTGGAGCGCTGATTTCGCCAGCAACGAGATCCCAGCCGGTGAATATGACGCCAACGTGTCTGTCACAGCCACTGACGTGGTCGGCAACACCGCGACAACAACCGGCACCGTTCGCGTCGATACTGCAACGGCCGTGACACTCTCGAACCCGCTTGCAGGTGACAACTTTATCAGCGGCGCAGAAGCGACCAACGGATTGAACCTGACCGGAACCGCCGAAGCAGGCGCAACCGTGGTCGTCACATTGGGCACAGCCAGTCGGACGGTCACAGCAGATTCGCAAGGCAACTGGTCTGCGGCATTTGCCGGTTCTGATATTGCCGACGGCACCTATGATACCACTGTAACCGCGGCGGCGACCGATCCATATGGCAACACCGCAACCACCAGCACCACAATCAGCGTCGACACCACCATCAATGTGGGCCTGGATGCAGGCCAAGCCGGCGGCGATGATATGGTCAATGGGGCCGAGGCAGCGGCAGGGGTGACCCTGACGGGCACCGCAGAAGCGGCCGCCACCGTGGCCGTGACCTTCCAGGGGGTCACCCGCACAGTCACAGCTGATGCACAGGGCCGCTGGAGCGCGCCGTTTGCAGCCAATGAAATCGCCCAATCTGCGGTGGCCTACGACTCTCCGGTGAGCGTGACCGCGACAGATGCGGCTGGGAACACCGAAACCACCTCTGGTGTGATCCGGGTGGATACCTCGACCAGTGTCAGCATCGACGCCAACCAGGCGGGCGGTGACAACATCGTCAACCAGGCCGAGGCACAGGCGGGCGTCACTTTGACCGGCTCCGCTGAGCCAGGTGCGACCGTGCTCGTGACCGTGGCTGGCGTCACCCGCACCGCAAGCGTTGCCTCCAACGGCGATTGGAGCGCGACGTTCGAGGCCGGATCCCTGGCAGCAGGGGAATACAATACCTCGGTCACAGTGTCTTCGACGGATGCAGCGGGCAACACCGCTTCAGCCTCCTCGTCCCTTCGGGTCGATACCGTTGCAGGCACTGTGGCACTATCACCCGATCCGATCGAAATCGACGACGTGATCAACGCGGTCGAACGCGCTGACGGGGTCGAGATCAGCGGATCTGCAACACCTGGCCTGACGGTTACGGTTGGTCTTGGTACAGCAACACGCCAAGTGGTCGCCGCAAACGATGGCAACTGGAGCACAACATTCCCGGCAGCCACCATCCCGACCGGAACCCAGACCCTGCCCATTACTGCATCGATCACAGATGATGCAGGCAACAGCGCCAGCGTTTCTGACACAGTTGCGCTCGACACTTTGGTGACACCTTTGTCGGTGCAGCCGAACCAAACGGCAGACGATATTGTCACCAAAGCAGAGCAACAGGCAGGCGTCACATTCAGCGGTACCGTCGAAGTCGGGTCCAGCGTCAAAGTCGTCATCGAGGGCCAAGAAGTGCCCGCCACCGTCGATGGCGCAGGCAATTGGACGGTCGTGGTCCCAGAAAGCGCCATCCCAAGTGGTGAACGCCAGGTCACGGCAACCATCACCGCGACAGACGCTGCTGGCAACGAGCGGAGCATCTCGGAGCAGTTCACGGTCGACACAGAGGTGGATGAAGCCACTATCTATGCCCTGAAGGTCAACGGTGATGGCATCCTGGAACTGGAAACACAGGACGCCACAGACAATTATACCGTCAACACGCTGAACCCGAACGGAACGGTTGGTGCCCCAGCCGCGACCAGAACCGTTGATCCACAGGATGGCACTGAATTCACCTTTGGCACTCCAATTCCTGACGGAACACATCTGGTGCTGTCGCGCAGCGATGCCTTGGGCAACACATCCAGCACGCTTGTGGTGTTCGAAGACAATGCGACCAATTCCGGGGTGCTGGACCATGCATCCATCGGTCAATTCGATATCGACAGCATTGATTTGCAGTTCGCTACGGACGTGAACCTGACCCTGACGGAAGCGGATATCAAATCGCTTTCTGGCAATTCCAATACACTGACGATCCATAGCGGCAGCAATGACGACGACCGGATCGATCTCACCGGAACCGGAGCCGTCAGCGCAGGCACACAACAAGTCGGCAACGAGAACTACAATGTCTACACCATCGGCAATGATGGCACGACGTTGCTGGTTGACCCAGACGTCCAGGTGCAGGGCGTCATCTGATCCATCTGGCAGAGGGCCAAGCTCTGGTCCTTTGCCGCTGAAATGCCCGGCAACAGGGTAAGGATGCAAATAATGCGAGGGGGCAGAATGCAATTGGCGCGACCCATGGGCGTAGTGGCACTTTTGTGCTGCCTGTCGGGGTGTATGCAATCCCTGCCCTTCGCCAAGCCCGGCGGCGGGAACGACAGTGATGTCAACCGTCGCGCCAGCAGTTTCGCCCAACCGGATGCTGAAAACCCCTCCGCGGTCATTTCAACGCTGATGCAACGGCAATCGATGCTGCCGGATGGCGGCGTCTATGACACCATCGCCATTGCCGCGATCACAGCCTCATCGCGCGCGGCAGAAGCAGAACTGATCAGTGCCAAACTGCGCGCCGAGGCCAAGGCGAAAAACTGGCTTCCGACCTTGGGGCCATCCGTCAGCCTAACGGATCTTGGTGATCTGGTGGCGGGAATCCTGATCGAACAGGTCCTGTTTGACAACGGACGCCGCAAAGCGGAGCGTGCTTTTGCGGCCGCCGATGTGGAAGTCGCCGCAGTGAACCTCTCTATCGATATGAACAACCGCGTTGAAACTGCGCTGGGGCTCTATCTTGCCGGTTTGCGCGGAGAGGAAAAGGCGCAGGTGGGAACCCGCGCCCTGTCGCGGATGTATGAGTTCGAGCGCATTGTCATGGGACGCGTCGAGGGTGGCGTTTCGGACCGCTCCGATCTCAATGTGGTGCGCAGCAAGATCAACGGCATGCGCTCTGCCATTGCCACAGCTAAGGACGCAACAGCGACGGCCAATGCGGAGCTGCAGGCTCTGACCGGGCAAAGCTTCGCCGAAAAGCCGCAGAACCTGACCCTGGTGGCGCCTGCAGAGGACAGTCAGTATCTGACCGTGCTCAAAGCAGAAGCCGAAGCCACGCGGAGCGTCGAGCAGGCCAAGATGGAACGCGCGGGACTGTTGCCACAGGTCTCGGCGGCTGGGAACGTCACAAGCGACGGATCAGGCGCGGGACTGACCCTTGATCTGGCGCAGCCCTTTGGTCTTGGCACACCAGCAGCGCTGCAGGCGATCGAAGCATCCAAGGAAATTGCCAAGCGGCAGGTGGGCGAGGTTCAGGAAGACGCGCGCAGAGATTACAGCCGCCAAATCCAACGCCTGGTGTCTTTCAAGCGCCAAGAAGCCGAGGCTGCGGCCCTCGCTCAGACCAGCCGTGAAACATACCGCTTGTTTCAAGCACAGTTTAAAGCCGGGCAACGCTCGGTTATTGATGTGGTTTCCATCTACGAAGAGGTGGTACGCCGCGAACAAGCCCATATCGACGCGAAATATGAAGTTGTGCTGACGCAACTGGCCCTTGCGCGCGAAATGGGTGTTTTGGCAGATGGGGACCGGATTTGAGAGACTCTGACCGTCCAACAAATGAGACCATGTTGCGCAGTGTGCCGCCTGCTCCTCGCGACGGGGATGTGGCGGCGCGCGGGGCAGGCAAGCCTGTCCTGCGTGCGGTGGAAAGCGACCCGCCATCCGCACCAGCTGCGGTTGATACCTCCCTGCCACCGCAGCAGCAGCCACCGGCTGATTTAGATCTGGGCAATCTGCTCGATAGCGACAATGTCGGCGAAGTCAGCGCATTAATAGAAGACGCCACCGCGCGCATCCAACATCGAGCTGCGCTGATCGCAACCTTTGCATCGTTGAAAGGCACCACGGTTCAACTGAGCGATATCGCTGAATTCATGTGGCGCAACGACCCCAGCGATGTGTCCATCGACTCACTGGCCCGCGCGCTCCAGACCACTGGGATGCAGGCACAGATCAATCACAATGTTGCGCTGACACCGGACAGTTGGCCCGCGCTTGCGATGATGAACAACGGCCAGTGTGTGCTGGTGCTGTCGCAACATCGCGATACGGTCAGCATCTATGACACAACCTGCCACGACAATCAGGCAGAGGTCCCGGTTGCCGAGTTTGGCCCCTACTTCACCGGGACCACTCTGGGCGCGCGCAACTCTCTGAAGCAGATTGCTGCACGCCACACCCCGCAGCTTGAAAGCGAGCATTGGTTCTGGGGAGAATTCCCGAAGTACCGGCGCCAAGTTGGCGAAATCATGCTGGGCTCTCTGGTTGCCAATATTCTGGCCGTCTCTGTCGCGCTGTTTTCGCTGCAGGTGTACGACCGCGTTGTGCCGCACCAGTCCCATGCAACGCTTTGGGTTCTGGCAGTCGGCGCCTTCCTGGCGATCATGCTGGAGGCCTTGCTGAAACTGGCGCGCGCGCGTCTGACCGATGCAGCCGGACGGCAGATCGAGCTGTCGGTCCAAAACAACCTGATGCGACGCCTGATCGGCATGCGCTCAGACAAGAAGCCCCTCCCCCCATCCGGCCTGTTTGCAGCCATGCGGGATTTCGGCTCGGTCCGGGAGTTCTTTACCTCCACCACCATTTCCACTTTGGCAGATATCCCGTTCATCGCGGTTTTCCTGCTGTTGGTTGCCTCCATCGCTGGTCCGATTGTCTGGATCATCATCGCGGGCGGCGTGCTGATGTTGCTGCCCGCCTATTTCATGCAAAAGCGCATGATCACCCTGACCCGGCAGACCCAAGGCGCCAACGCCAAAGCCGGCCGGTTGCTACACGAGGTGGTCAATGAGCTGGATACCCTCAAGAGCCAGCGGGGCGAGGACCGCGTGTTGCGGTTGTGGGACGAGCTGAACACGCTTTCCACCCATGCTGCCACCGAACAACGCCGTCTGGCAAGCGCGCTCACCCATTGGTCCCAAGGCGTCCAGCAAGCCACCTATATCGGCTCCGTCGTTGTGGGCACGCTGATGGTCTTTGCCGGGGAATTCACGGTCGGCACGATCATTGCCACAGGCATCCTGACCAGCCGCACTTTGGCACCTCTAACCCAATTTGCCGCAACACTGGCGCGTTGGAGCAACGTCAAAGCCGCGCTGGAGGGATTGGACGCCATCGCAAATTCGGCCCAAGAAAAAGAGGACGAACGGACCTACCTGCGGCGTGACAGCCTGCAGGGTCGCTTTGAACTCCGTGAGGTCATGTTCCGCTACGACGAAGACGGCGCGCCGACTTTGGACGTCCCTGGTGTTGCGGTAACACCCGGTCAGCGCGTGGCCGTTCTGGGCGTCAATGGTTCTGGTAAATCGACACTGTTGAAGCTGATGTCAGGTCTTTATGCCCCTGACCGCGGACGCGTGATGATCGACGGCACAGATATGACCCAGATCGACCCCAGGGATCTGCGCCGCCACATTGGGTATCTAAGCCAGGACGTCAGGCTTTTTGCCGGGACGCTGCGCGAAAACCTCAACTTGAACCAATTGGAGCGCGACGACGACCGGTTGATGACTGCGCTTGATTTTGCGGGTCTCGGCGCGCATGTCCGCAATCACCACAAAGGTCTGGATCTTGAGATCCAGGATGGTGGTGGCGGTCTGTCGATCGGGCAAAGACAGTCCATCGGCTGGGCCCGGCTCTGGCTTCAAAACCCCTCTATCGTACTGTTGGATGAACCCACAGCAGCGCTCGACCAGACATTGGAGCGGACATTGGTCAGCCGTCTGGAAACATGGCTGGAAGGACGCACAACTGTTATTGCCACGCACCGCATGCCGATCCTGTCGCTGACCAACCGGACGCTGATACTGCAATCCGGTCGGATGGTCGTGGATGGGCCAAGAGATCAGGTTCTCGCCCACCTCGCTGCAGGGGAAGGCAAATGAGCGCAGCCGATTTGGACATTGCTTCCGGATCGCGTGGCGCCAGCCGGATCATCTATCTCGTTGCAGCGGCTCTGGTCGTGTTTCTGCTCTGGGCGAGTTTTGCCTGGGTGGATGAAATCGTTCGCGCCGACGGTGAGGTCGTATCCTCTTCGCGCTCCCAGATCGTACAGAACCTTGAGGGCGGCATCCTCGCAGAGCTGCATGTCAACCAGGGGGACGAGGTTGCAGCGGGTCAAATTCTGGCGCGCCTGCAAGATACAAAGTTCCGAACCGCGGCCGATGATCTGCAAGATCGTATCGATGCACTCGAAATCAAGCAGTTCCGGCTGGAGGCAGAGCTCGAAGGCGCATTTGATTTTCAGGTTCCAGCGGACCTCGCAGAACGCTCCAAAGGCATCTACGCATCAGAACGCGCGCTGCTCAATGCACGGCAAACCGATTTCACCACCCGTCGCGACAGCGCGCGCGAAATCCTGACCCAACTGCAGGACGAGCATGCCAACATGAAACGGCTCTACAAGAAAGAGATCGTGGCATTGATTGAGGTGAACCGCGCGCAAAAAGCCGTCAGTGATGCCCAGGCCAAATACAATGAAATTGGCACTCAGTCAGAGCTTGAGCTGGCGGAGGAGTATTCTCAAACCCTGCGCGATCTCACCTCTCATCGCCAGGAGCTGAGACTGGCAGAAGACCAGCTGAATAGGACGGTGATCACATCCCCTATGGCCGGCATTGTGAACAGCCTGTCGATCACCACAATTGGCGGGGTGATCCGCCCGGGCGAGGAGATCCTCGAGATCATTCCGCTTGGCGAAGAGATGTTCGTCGAAGCACGCGTGAAACCAGAAGACATTGCCAGCGTCCAGCCCGGACAGTCAGCGACGATCAAGCTGTCGGCCTATGACTACACCATCTATGGGTCGCTGCGCGGCACCGTAGACTTTGTCTCGGCCGATACTTTCGAGGATGAACGTAACCCGCGCGCGGAACCCTACTACCGCGTGACTGTGAAGGTCGACCGCACCCAGTTCACGGAACGTCAGCAAGCGATTGAGATCCGGCCAGGTATGCGTGCCACTGCTGAGTTGCAAACCGGCGAAAAGACCATTCTCCAATACATGCTTAAACCGCTCTACAAATCCCGCGAGGCGCTGCGCGAACCATAAGAGCACAGGCACCGCACTCCGCCTGCCGGATATCAGCTGGCGGAGCGCATCATCGCCAACAGTGTCCGATCGAAGGATGTTCCGATCGAAACTGGCGTGTTGCCCATGGCGGCCTTCGAAGAGATCACAGATACCAGTCGCGGCGCCTGGCCGGACGTGACATCGAAAACCGGCGCACCTGAAGCGCCGAAATCAACCTGACAGGTCATGACAACTGCGAGCGCCTGACGGGCCAGAACCCTGCAGTTCTTTTCCAGATTTGGCCGGTTTTTCTGCGTCAGGGAATAAGACATCACATCCACCGCCGCCCCTCTGGCGGGTTGCGCGGCAAGTTCAAAGGGCGTGATCATCTGGCGGGAAATAGGCCGGTCCAAGCGTAGGACGGCTATGTCGCGCCCCATCTGGCCGTCATCCTGGTGCTGAAACTGATACTCTGGGTGAACCACGACTTTGGTCACGGAGCGCGCAGCCTTGGCACGGTTACCGTTTAGCCCCGCGTCAAATCGGATCGTGGACGGCTCTATGCGTTGTCCCGTTCGCGCATCATAGACGCAATGCGCGGCTGTGACGACCAGATCTGGCGCCACCATGGCACCGGTGCACATATATCGACCAGAGATGTTAAGGCGTCCGACAGCCTCCCATCCAACGATCATTTTGGCCCCCGTGGTGGCGTCCTGCGCACCGGAAGGAACCGGCATGCCCAGCAAGAGGCATGCGGCTATAGCAGCAAACAAGCGTTTCATCGCCCACTCCAATTTCCCACGCCTTTACGTTGGTTTAAGGCTGGGGCTGGAATGAGACGAAATATCGCGCAACATGGTCGAAACCATGCGGAAATTAAGACACACCAACAATTTCAGACCCCCCCGGGTTTGTGGGGATATCTTCGCAAAAAAACCGGATGAAACCCACAGTTTCTTCGCCATTCCGTTAACTTTTTAGCAAGCACCTGAAAGTAATCGCCTTTTACTGATCCGCGCGCAGGGTTCATAGTGATGCCGATCATCAGCTGCGGTCAGCGCGACGAAATTGTGCCTCAAATCTCACTCCTGCCCTGTGATAAACACCGGAGCGCTGGACGAGAGTTTTAGGTTTTTGAAAGGTTCACGATTCAAGAAACAGTGAGTTTCCGGCGGCTTCGTTAACCAATCGAGTGATTTGCACCGCCGCCGACACCGATAGTTGGAGGTAAGTCAGCGACTGAAAGGCCTCAGCGACTCGATGGAGCTCTTTATCTGGTCTTGGCATGTCCCACCACAATGGCCAGCAAACGCATCCAGCTTTTCGTAAAATCACCTCATGCCGTTACCTGCGGCAGGGCGAGGACAAACGGCCGAGACAATACACGTCAACAGTATTGTTGGATGGTAGACTGGTCTAAGCTCACTTCCGGCGGACTAAGGCCGCTGATGTTATGCAGGTCTGACCATTCCGCGCTTATCAAGCGACGGCGAATATAGCTATCTACCGCGGCAATGAGTGCCTTGCAGCGCCGTAAACCGGACTGGCAAAGGTTGGAACGACTACATCAGGACTTGGCCTGTTGTGCCGCCCCCACTTATTTCTGCAGTTTTTCCAGTGCTGGAGGCAACGCCAAAGGCGCCCCTTTTAACGCTAGTGCATTGATGGATATAGGGTGATTTGGTTGCGGGAGTAGGATTTGAACCTACGACCTTCAGGTTATGAGCCTGACGAGCTACCTGGCTGCTCCATCCCGCGGTGGTTTTTTTGTTTT
Source organism: Phaeobacter sp. (assembly GCF_022825805.1). Taxonomy (GTDB): domain Bacteria; phylum Pseudomonadota; class Alphaproteobacteria; order Rhodobacterales; family Rhodobacteraceae; genus Phaeobacter. Next base: position 608 of record NZ_JAJDWC010000035.1, on the reverse strand, counting down.
GTTTGATCGTTTGAGGATTTTACTAGGTTTGGCGGTGACCTACTCTCCCACGCCTTAAGACGCAGTACCATCGGCGCAACAGTGCTTAACTTCCGGGTTCGGGATGGGACCGGGTGTTTCACTTGCGCTATGACCACCAAACCGAGGAAAATCCTCTTAGAGATACAATTCAGTCGAGTTTTGCTTTTGGTTCGTTTTTGTTTTCACTGTCTGTTACTGGAACAGATCAAGCCTATCGGGCGATTAGTACCGGTCAACTGAACGCATTGCTGCGCTTACATCTCCGGCCTATTGACGTGGTGGTCTTCCACGGCCCTCAGGGATACCTTGTTTTGAGGGGGGCTTCCCGCTTAGATGCCTTCAGCGGTTATCCTTTCCGATCATAGCTACCCTGCACTGCTGCTGGCGCAACAACAGGTCCACCAGTGGATCGTTCACCCCGGTCCTCTCGTACTAGGGGCAACTCCTCTCAAGTATCCTACACCCACGGCAGATAGGGACCGAACTGTCTCACGACGTTCTAAACCCAGCTCACGTACCTCTTTAAACGGCGAACAGCCGTACCCTTGGGACCTGCTCCAGCCCCAGGATGAGATGAGCCGACATCG
>NZ_JAJDWC010000049.1 GCF_022825805.1 Phaeobacter sp. | reverse complement strand
CCGCTTCGACGCGTGCGAACGCAGCAGCCCAAATCTCCAGTCGCCTACGGCTCGTTCCGATTTGGGCTGCTGCGGTACTAACTGAAGCGGACAATTGGCATGTTACCTACACCGGACAATTCAGAATGTTCTCGACACCCTTTATTTGGGGATAACTGCGATAAGTTGTGGACGAATGAAACGCACCCGCAAAATATCGTGTTGACCGTGAGGTAACGGCCAAAACCAAAAATGCCTGACGCTCAGCGCATGAGCAGTAGTGAAGCGCACAAAAAACAAAACGCCGCCCAATGCGGGCGGCGCGACTTCGGTGGCAACAGCTGGCTGTGGGTCCCAGCGGTGCGGATCAGCCTTTTTGACCGGCCTCAAGCGCATCAAGGCGTGCCTTCAGTGCCTCGTTTTCTTCGCGCGCCTTCTGCGCCATCGCCCGCACAGCATCAAACTCTTCGCGGGTCACAAAATCGCGATCTGCGAGCCAGCGGTCGATCAGGCTCTTCATTGCGGTTTCAGCTTCTTCCCGTGCACCATGGGCCACACCCATCGCATTTGTCATCAGCTGAGAAATATCGTCCATGATCTTGTTGCGAGTCTGCATTGTCTTCTCCATATGGGCCTTGTTCCCTATATGGGCGACAAGAGGCACCGCGGCAAGGCGTTGACCTTCTGAACACAGACAGGCACTCAAAACCTATGCAAGCATTGATGATCCCCTTCCCCGATCTCTCCCCCATTGTTTTCTCGCTCGAGCTGTTTGGCCGCGAGTTCGCCCTGCGCTGGTATGCCCTCGCCTATATTGTCGGCATTTTGATCGCTTGGCGGCTGGCTGTGATGGCATTGCGCCAGGCAACGCTGTGGCCGGGCAACACCCCTCCGATGAAACCCGCACAAGTCGAAGACCTGCTGACCTGGATCATTCTCGGGGTCATTTTGGGCGGACGCTTGGGGTATGTGCTGTTTTATCAGCCCGGGTATTACCTGCAGCATCCGATAGAAATCCTGCGCATCTGGCAGGGTGGCATGGCATTCCACGGCGGGCTGCTCGGGGTGATCCTGGCCAGCTGGCTTTATGCGAAACGGCACGACATACCAAGCTTGCAGATGGCGGATCTCGTCGCCCATGTCGTGCCTCCCGGACTGCTGTTGGGGCGGCTGGCAAATTTTAACAACGCCGAACTGTGGGGGCGCGCAACCGATGCCCCATGGGGGGTCGTCTTTCCCGGACAGGCAGCCCAGGCGTGCGGCCAAGCCATCGGCGAGCTGTGCGCCCGACATCCCTCCCAGCTCTATGAGGCGGCACTGGAGGGGCTGGTGCTTGGCGTTGCCCTCTTGTGGCTGGTCCATCGCCGCCAAGCCTTGCAAAAACCGGGCCTTGTGGCGGGCGTTTTCTTTGCAGGCTACGGCGCCGCACGGTTTCTGGTGGAGTTCTTTCGCCAGCCCGATGCCCAGTTTGTCACGGCGGATAACCCACTGGGCCTTGCGCTGGCGATAAATGGCTATGGGCTGACCATGGGCCAGATCCTATGCATTCCGATGCTCGCAATTGGCGCATGGCTCATCCAGCGGGCCCGTAAAATGCAGCAGGTTTCCGCGTGACGCTGCTGCATCATATCAAAGCCCGCATTCGCACCGAGGGGCCCCTTTCGGTTGCCGATTTCATGGCCGAAGCCTTGTTGCATCCCACATACGGCTACTACACCACCCGCGACCCGCTTGGCTCCGCTGGCGATTTCACCACCGCGCCGGAAATAAGCCAAATGTTTGGCGAATTGATCGGGCTGTGTCTGGCGCAAACCTGGATGGATCAGGGATGCCCTGCGCCTTTCACACTCGCAGAGCTTGGCCCTGGTCGAGGCACCTTGATGGCCGATGTCCTGCGGGCGACCAAATCTGTTCCCGGTTTTCATGACGCGGCACAGCTCGCCCTGCTGGAGGCCTCCCCAGTGTTGCGCCAGCGCCAGGCCGAATTGCTCGGCCAGTACCAACCGGTTTGGTACGACAGCATTGATGACCTGCCGGAACAGCCGTTGTTTCTGATCGCCAATGAGTTCTTCGACGCTTTGCCATTGCGGCAATTTGTGCGCGATGGCGCGGGGTGGCGTGAAAAATCGGTTGGGCTGAACGAGCAAGACGATCTGCAGTTCGGATTGGGCGCCGCGGTGCCGCAGTCCGCTCTCGCGCATCGGATCTCTGACACCAAAGACGGCGATCTGGTCGAAGTCTGCGAAGCGGCTGCCCCATTTGTCACGGCGAGTGCCCAGCGCATCGCGACCCATGGCGGTGCGGCGCTCATTGTCGACTATGGCGACTGGCGATCACAAGGCGACACGTTGCAGGCCCTGCGCAAACATGCGTCCGAGTCACCCCTGGCCAACCCAGGCGACGCAGATCTGACAACACATGTGGATTTTGAGGCGCTTGCCGCCGCAGCCAAAGCCGCAGGCGCAGCCTTCAGCCGGGTGACCCCGCAGGGGGTTTTCCTGGAACGGCTGGGGATCACCGGGCGTGCGCAAAACCTTGCGAAACATCTCACGGGTGCAGATCTGGATGCGCTGGTTGCTGCACATCGGCGGTTGACGCACCCTGAAGAAATGGGAAACCTGTTCAAAGTGCTCGCGCTCTATCCGGCGCAGCTGACACCTCCACCGGGATTGAACGCATGACGCTGGAAATGCTGACCTCCGCCCTGCTGTCGGGCACACATCACGGGTTCTTCACCCGAAAAGGCGGCGCATCCTCTGGCATCTTCACCGGGTTGAATTGTGGCACCGGATCAACCGATCAAACCGAGGCCGTTGCGATCAATCGTGGCCGCGTCGCCAAGGCCATGGGGGTTGAAGACACCCGGTTGGCACGCGTCCATCAGGTGCATTCAGCGGATGTGTTGACCATCGATAGCCACGACAGCGACCAGATCCACGGTGATGTCCGCGCTGATGCCATGGTGACCGATGTCCCAGGGATCGCGCTGTCGATCCTGACCGCAGATTGCCAGCCAGTGCTCTTTGCCGATCCAGAGGCGGGCGTGATCGGCGCGGCGCATGCGGGATGGCGCGGCACATTGGATGGCGTTTTGTCTGCAACAATCGATGCGATGGTTGCGCTGGGGGCGGAACGCAGCCGCATCAACGCGGTGATTGGCCCCTGCATTTCCCAATCGGCCTATGAGGTCGGGCCAGAATTCTACGACAGCTTTGTCTCGCGCGACAGCAACAGTGCGATGTTCTTCAAACCCGGACAGGGCGACCGACACCTGTTCGATCTGCCCGCGTTTGGTTTGAACAGCCTGCGTCAGGCAGGGATCGCCGCAGCCACCTGGACCCATCACTGCACCTATAGTGATGAGGAACGCTTTTTCTCCTATCGCCGCGCGACCCACCAAAAAGAAGCAGACTACGGTCGGCTGATTTCCTGTATCCGCCTGTCGTGACCTGATTGGGCGTCTGCCCCGGCCCTCGCAGCCTGTGGTCTGTCTATGGTTCTGACTGAAGCCCGTCGGCGTGTGACCAGCCGCAACCGGCGGCGCGATCTGCTGCGGGGCATCTGAATTTCACAGATCAGCCACAATGCTGGCGCAATGACAGCCGACAATGGGACAAAGGCCAATCGTCGCACGGACGTGTTCGCTGCAGTGCCTCCGCGGTTGGGGGCCGATCATTGGCGAATATTGACGGCCAGGAGAACCAGATGAAACCCAAGTCCAGATTCATCAGATCAATCGTTGCGGCCGCGCAGACCAACGACGTTCAACTGCCCTGGACCCGGGGGGCCACACGTCAGGACATGATTGCGCGCCGGACCGGCGCAGCAGAAGAAACACCAAAGGCAAAGAGCGCATGAGCTGCGCGCCACATCAATCACAGTAAGGATGGTTCCGCCCCTGCGACTGCTCCGCAGGTGGCATTTGTACCAGTAGAGTTATGAAAGAGGCACGTTCGCCATGACCCTTCCACAGTCCCTTCGACGCGCAGCTGCCACTGCGGTCGAAGCCAATGCTCTCCTCAAAGATCCCGCCGCCCTGCGCAGCGGGACGCGCCCGCAATTGCGGCGGTATGATGTGGTGAGCCTGATGCCGGATGGGTCGATCGCAGAACAGCGCCACATTGCGCCGTCGCTGCCCTTGTTTGAAAACGCCTTTACCGCGTTTTGCCGTGGTGCGTTGGTCGAAACCACACAGGGCCCCATCGCTGTTGAGGATCTACTGCCCGGCGATGAAATTCTGACCGAAGACGGCACCTGCTCCACCCTTGTGTGGAAAGGTTCGACCAGTCTGGTTCCGGCCCGTCAGGAGAGCACAGGCCGCAACCATCGTCTGACCAGTTTCATGCCCGACAGCCTGGGCGATGCGAAACCGATGGGTACCGTGGTTGTCGGACCTTCGGCACGGCTTTTGCAGCAGTCACCGATGCCTGGTCTGTATCTCGCCCACCGCCCGTCGCTGGTGCCGGTGCAGCACTACCACGACGGGATGAGCATCGTGGAAGCAGCTCCGCCCACGGCAGTCGATACATTCCATTTGTGTTTGTCGCGCCACTCCGTGATCAAAGTGGGTGGCCTCATGTTTGAGACCTACCACCCAGGCCCGGACGCCCTGCGCCTGGTCAGCCACGCGATCCGATCCCTGTTTCTCAATCTGTTTCCACATGTGGATGCGATTGGGGATTTCGGAGCCCTGGCCTATCCGCGCGCCTAAAGCGTCTTTCCTGAAGTCTGAATCGTTTTGGGTTCCCAAATTGGTGCTGGCGTGATTCAAGATATCCGGGAGGATGTCTTATGCCAGCACCATTGCCATCAGCGCTGCGGGCGCGTTTTGAAGAGTACATTGCCGA
>NZ_JAJDWC010000093.1 GCF_022825805.1 Phaeobacter sp. | reverse complement strand
TTCTCTGATGAGGCAACACTGACGGCTGGGATTTCGTCAAAGGGCGTGGTCAGTCCGGGTGTCGGACGTACGGCTCTGGCTGATGCTGGCGCGGATACTGGCTTTTATCACGTTGATGTTGCGGCGACAGATTACAATTGGGATGGCGCAGAACTGACCGTCAGCGCGTTTGCGATCGCCAGAATTGTCAGCGTGGACGGCAAACTGGCCTCGGGGTTTGGCGTCGGTCAGGATATCACGGACGGTGTTGAAAAAATCTTCAACAATGCCGAGGGCACTTTCAAGCTTAAGGAATTCACAAGTGGCGATCAATCCGGGACGTTTGATCTTCTGTTTAAGCCAACGGATGCGGCCATTTCTGCCAGAGGCAATGTCGGTGACACCGCAACGTTTTCTTTCGACGTGCTGGTCGCAGACAGTGATGGCAGCACGCGAATGGTAACTGTGACCTATGAACATCAGATCGAGTTCACAAATGGTAGCGATACCTATCACGGCACTGATGGCGCCGATGGCCACAGCGACAGCACCAATGAAGACGCCGTCAACGGTCAAGGCGGGAATGACACTATCAAGGGGCTGAATGGCGAAGATACGCTCAACGGTGGAGCCGGAGACGACCACATACGCGGCGGCAATCACGACGACAACATCCACGGTGGTGCAGATGATGACAATCTCGGCGGCGGAGCTGGCGATGACACCATCAACGGTGAGGCCGGAAATGATACAGTGTTCGGCAGCGTCGGTAAGGACACGCTGAAAGGCGGCGCAGATGACGATATGCTCAACGGTGGTGCCGGTAATGATATCCTGATCGGTGACGATGGGACGTTCGATGTCGCAGGGACTGTGCCAACCCATTCAGAGGCCATTCCTGATAGCGGTGTAGCAGGCAATGATACGCTGCGTGGCGGCAGCGGCGATGACACGCTGTTTGGCGGCGGTGGCAACGATGAATTGCGCGGCGGCGAGGGGAAAGATTATCTCGACGGCGGCGCTGGTAACGACATGATTTATGCGAGCCTTGGTGGTGACCAACTCACAGGCGGGGCAGGGGATGATACCTTCGTGCTCAAGTCCGGGATCGGCCATACGACAATTCGCGACTTTGGCGGGACCAGTGGATCAGACAATGACCAATTGGACGTCAGTGCCTTGGGCTACACAAGCCTCGCAGATATCATGGCGGTCTCATATGAGATCGAAAATGGGTTTGTTATCGTCATTGATGATGACACCAGCGTGACCGTTCAAAGTACAAGTGGTACTGCACCAACCCTGGCTGGTCTCAGCAGCGCGGATTTTGATTTCGCGTAACATCAGATCTCTGCAAAGGGGCCATGACCGGTCCCTTTGCCCCTGCCTTCACTTCGCTGAAGGGTTTCAGAGATTGCGCGTTGTTCGCGCCTGAACAAGCCCTGCCCCACATTCTCAGGGCAAACGCGCAAGGAGCGCCCCCTGCAAGTAAAAAGCTTTTTTTGCCATTAGCTACTCCGTTGCAGGGGGCTCTTTCACACCTTTTTGTCTGATTTGCGACAAAGCTGATGAGTTGGAAAGGCCAGCGCCGTCAGTCCGTGTTCAAATCGGCTGCAGCTCTCAGGTTTTTTCAACGACATACCAAATGAGACAGAAATAATGATAGGCTCAACGAGCGTCATTTTCACAACCTGTATAGCGCAAGGCTTTGGCCACCCTCACATGAAGCCTGCAATCGGTGCGAGCGCCAGCAGAAGAGTGCTAACACCGGGATCCCTACCGGACACGCTTTCTTGTCCCGTCTCCGTCGCAACACTACGCACATCACCCGGGAAACGCGGGAATATTTCCATGAGGCGTGCGGGAGCCACTGACATAGTGCCTCGTCTTACATTGGCCGTACAGACATTGCTGAAAACAGCCCGGCGACGGGCGCGCTTGCAATCATGGGCACGCTGAAGGCGGGGGTTCAACCAGTCGTTTGATGGCGATACCGGCACATCTGTCCAATGCGGCTCAGAGTGGTAAGCGCCGCGTCGGGCCGCAGACCTGCACGGAGAGGGTCATTACGGAAAGAGATTTAAATTAATTTAATGAGATCAATATGGTACGTCCAAGAACTAGGAGGTAAGTCAACGTCATGATTGGATTGAAAGCTTCAATGATCCGCTTCGCGGTATCTCTGTTCACAGTGTGCGTTCTGGCGTTTCAGGTAAACGCGGAACACAGCGAAGATGATGTTCCACGCACTGCAATTGTTTCCGCGTTCTCGCCGGAACTAGTGATCCTTCGCGATGCACTCATGGAACCGGTCACAGTTTCGCTCAATGGAGTCGAATTTCACCAGGGCAAGCTTGATGAGCGGGATGTGGTCTTATTTCTTAGCGGTATTGGAACCGTCAACGCGGCAATGACTGTCCAGCTTGCGCTCGATCATTTCGATATTGAACATGTCGTGTTTTCGGGGATAGCTGGCGGGGTTGATCCTGCACTCGGAATTGGTGATGTCGTGATCGCAGACAGATGGGGACAGTATCTCGAAGTCGTCATGGCCCGGCCTTCTGCCGAAGGGTGGGCAAAACCACCATTTTTTGAATACCCGTTTGCGAATTTTGGCATGATTTTTCCGCGCGCGGTTTCCGTACAGCGGGCCGGGAGCGATGAACCGGAAACCCGCTTCTGGTTCCCGGTGGACCAGTCTTTGCTCACCGCTGCTCGCCGCGCACTTGCAGACTTGGAACTGACCCCCTGCACGAAAGGTCAGGATTGTCTAGATCGCCTTCCACGAATTCTCATCGGCGGCGCGGGGGTCTCGGGAAGCGCTTTTGTCGATAATGCTGAGTTTCGAGCGTATGTTTTCGAAACGTTCAACGCTCGGGTTCTTGACATGGAAAGTGCCGCAGTAGCGCATGTCGCCTATGCGAATGAAGTCCCTTTTATTGCGGTTCGCAGTCTTTCCGATCTTGCAGGCGGAGAGCCCGACGAAAATGGTATCCGGGTCTTTTTCGGACTCGCTGCCCAGAACGCGGCGACGGCGGTTCGGGCAATCCTGCAAGAAATTCCTTAACTGCCGAGGAGCGGCCGCGCGGTTGCAAAGGGTGCACGAGACGACTGGGTCAGAAATTTTCTTTATCAATGTGCAGCACCAATAGGCCTAAACAGATCATAGCCATTTGCCCGTTTAAGCCTGTCAGACTTAATCTTCGTACGACCTAGTCATACTATAGGGTGCAGGAGGGGCCGTTATGACGGTCAGACAGCTATATCGCTTAACGATACTCAGACAGAATTTGCCATAACGCTAATGGAACAGGGCGATTCCCCGTCGCTGGGTGCGGTGGCACAGCATAGGATCGAGCTGATCCGGAAACGAAAAGAAGCGGATTGCTTTGGTCCCGGGAGATCCAACGATGGCTAGAACAGTCATGCCGATCAAAATCTCGGTAAGATAGAAGGCTCGGATCGGCATTGCACTACGCGAGACTGCTCAAGTGCGTATGTTGTTCAGAGATGAGGTTGCTTTAGTCATAGGATGCCGTGCTATCACACGGTCACCCAGAGAGCTGATGATCAAAACCTACCTGAGGTAGCAGTTGCGGCAACCTACTGAAAACAGTGCTAGCATGATTGTTCAAGATTCTTCAGCTCGGAATTGTATGACGCGGCCTGTCAGGTTTTCTCGCCGTCCCAATCTTGATCCAGGGGTCGACTCCGGCTGGGTGCAAAATAGGGCGGCAAAGCCCTGTTGGCTAAGCTAGATTTTGTACCCTTCGTTTTGTAGAGTTACCGCCTCTGAATGAACAAGGTGATGTAGGCATCTGTTTACTAGTTGGGTCTCGCAGCATGAGACGTCATTGATCATTCAGTTTGTCGTCCAAGATTTTGAGCAGTTTGCGATGGTCTATTTCGAAGTTTCGAATTCCTTCGGAAAGCTCTACGGTGGCCATGGCGTTTTTATTCAGACCCCAACGGAACGATGGTTCGTCGAGGGGTCTGGGGTTGGATCTAGTCCCCGTGTCGGCCGAAAGCACGCGCCCTACCTCACTTTGGTCTGCGGCCAGTTCGTCCAAGAGTTTCGGCGCAATCGTGAGCCGGTCACATCCTGCCAGTGCCTTAATTTGATCAATGTTGCGGAACGAAGCCCCCATCACAACGGTTTCGATGCCATGGTCTTTGTAATAGGCATAGATTTCGCGCAAAGACTGAACACCGGGATCTTCGTCTGGTGCGAACTGCTCAACGTCATGGGCCTCCTTATACCAATCCGTAATCCGGCCAACGAAGGGCGAGATCAAAAATACGCCGGCGTCTGCACAGGCCTTCGCTTGCTCAAGGGCAAAGAGCAGGGTGAGGTTACAGTTGATGCCGTCCCGCTCAAGCCGTTCGGCTGCACGGATACATTCCCATGTTGAAGCTAGTTTGATCAGGATGCGGTCCTTGCTAATCCCACGACGATCATAGTCTTCGACGATCGCGTTTGCGCGTTCGATCGAGGCTAGAGAATCAAAGGACAGTCGTGCATCAACCTCCGTCGAGACACGGCCAGGGACAAGGCGGGTCAGATTGGCCCCAATTGCGACGGTCAGCGTGTCGCATAGCGCGTCCGCATTCTGGAACTTTGCCCGCGCCGCTGAGACCTCCTGCTCGATAAGATCCTGCGTCTCACCACTCTCCATTGCGGCCAGAACGAGAGAGGGGTTGGTCGTGCAATCCTCGGGTTTGTGTTCACGCACCAGCGCCGGATCGCCGGTGTCTGCCACGATCACAGTCATGGATTGGAGTTGCTCGAGTGCGGACGGCATATGGCTTTGTTCCTTTGATTTGAAAAGCGAGGGTTGGAGAGGCGAGAAGGAACGTGGCAGTGTCCACTATACCCATCGCCTCATTAGGATGCCCATTGCCGCTAGCTTCAGCCGCAAGGCCGCCAATAGACGGCCACCTGATTTAAGAGAGGGTTTGGTTCAACTAATTGTATTGATTGTGCGACAGATTTGTGCTGAAGCAGGCGCTGGTCCTTTGGTGCATTGAACCCCGGCGACGCGGTCCCCTTGGTTCGCAGCGTGTGTCGCAAGGGGTATCGGCCACGGGCTGACACTGGACAAATTGATCCTCTCCGAGGCTGCAAAGGGAAACTTCTAAGCCCCTCACGCCGCCGTGCTTGCATCGATCTTGTGCGCAGCCAGCTTGGGCTGGAGACACGCGTGGCCCTGCAGACCAATCAAGCCAAGTTCAAGGCGCTCGGTTTTCAGATCGCCAGAGGCCGCGCCCACAAGGGATGTGACCACATCACGACGTTGAAAATGGTCAAACCGCTCCCTTAGGGGCCTGGGTGCAAGGACCAAACGGATTGTTTTAGGCGATGCAGGTCAGCCTTCGGCGGGCAGCGTGGACAGGTACCCTAAGGTCGACCTATCAGACATCGCCTTGGCTGCCGCGGCCATCTCCTGGCTATGAGCTTCGACGTGTCTGGGCACCAGGATTCCATCAAAATCGAAGCAGCCCCGCGAAGAGATGCAATGATCAATGGGCTCCAATTGGTTTACACTGGTCTAGCTGGTTCACCGTTACGTTTTTGGAAACGGTGAACCAGGAGTGGCAAATAAAGGGCCGAAGCGCGAAGAGATGGCTCCGCGTTTATGGCCGATTGATGTTCAGACGGTGAGCCTCAGGGGCTGATCGTTTGCCCTGCAGCATCGAAAAATTGCAGTTTTTCAGGTGCGAAATACAGGCCTACTCTCGCTCCGGCATTGATCTGCGTGTCCCCGCCAAGACGAACCGTTACCTTCTCTTCAAATCCGCAATCTACGATGACGAACATATCGGCGCCAAGATACTCGACCACTTCGATCGTGCCA
>NZ_JAJDWC010000106.1 GCF_022825805.1 Phaeobacter sp. | reverse complement strand
ATCCGTCGCCAAGGCCGCAAAACACCTCGGCATAGGCAGATCAACAGCTTACAAGGTGATCAGAAACACAACGCAATAAGCCATGTTCAGGCTTCGTTCCTCCTTAGCGTGGTTTTACGAACAAACCTTCCGATGAGGCCTCTCTGGCGAGGCGGAGGTGTTTTTCCACGGTGGCCTGGGTCAATCCCATCAACAGCGCGGTGTCTTGCGTGGTTTTGCCATCGCCGACCCATTGCAGGGCCTCGCGTTGGCGTTTCGTTAGGCAGCGATGCGGTGGCGTGTAGGGCAGTGTGAGGATTTTCAGATGCGCGACATTGTTCATCAAGGTGATGTCCTGCCCGTGCTCTGCCCAAATCTCTTCGACTTCATCCTGGGTCATACCTTTGCGCGCGGCCAGCGAAATCGCGCCTTTGAAGCGCCGAGATGTGGAATGAAAGCTGACGGTATAGCCTGCGTTCAATCCAAATTTTTGGTTGAACAGCCGGACCTTACGGGCGTTCTCTGACAGTTGGCCATCACCGTCCATTTGTTGGGCCAATCGCCAGCTGCCCGCGCCTTCGTTGTGCAGCGCCCACTGCAGCATCGGCGCCTCAAAGTACAGGCCAGCATCAACAAAGCCGCCGATATATTCGGCGCAATGGTTGGACAGGATGGTGAAATCTTCGGGGTCACCAAGGGAGGTCGCCGTTTTATGACGCGTATAGCCATAGATCAGCCGCTCAAACCTATACGCATGCATCTGTCGGACGTGTTCATCCCAGAGCTCTTCGAGAGAGTTGACCGAGCACAGAAACTCAAGATACGCCTGTGGCTTCATGCAGAGGTCTCAGCCGTCAAATGCGCTTTCAAAGCGTCCAACGCCAAGACGTATCCGAGTGATCCAAACCCGCAGATTTGCCCAACTGCCGCGCGTCCGATGTAGGATTGGTGGCGAAAACTCTCCCGCGCGTGAATGTTCGACAGATGGACCTCCACAACCGGCAGCTCGATCGAGTAGATCGCATCCATCAGAGCGATAGAGGTGTGGGTGTAGGCGCCCGCATTAAGCACGACACCATCATGGCTATCTTTGGCGCCATGCAATTGGTCAATCAGCGCGCCCTCGTGGTTGGATTGAAAGCAAGTAACCTCCTGGCCAATCGCCGCCCCATGGGCAACGCAGCGTTGTTCGACCATTGCCAGTGTTTCGTGGCCGTAGACCTCAGGCTGGCGGCGTCCCAAAAGGTTGAGATTGGGACCGTTCAGAACCAGAATTTTCTGCATTGATGTTACCAATTTTGTCGGAAGCTCGCTGAGTGAATGCCGCACGCTGTAGGGGAGACGCCCCATTGAAGCCCTGTCAAACCGGGCCTGTACGGTTCCTTTTGTGCTGTTGTAACGGCTTTCATTGATCGATTGCAAGCTAGGAGTGCGCAATCCGCAGACACGTCGGGCCATGGTGGAAAACCTCGGCCCTGGACACTCTGATGCAGTGTGCTGGCTCAATTCAGGTCTAATCCAACCGTGCCCAGATCTGGCAACGTGCGGTTCTGCAACGAAGCGCCTGATTGTCGGATCGCCAATAGATCGCTCGCGTGTGGATCAGGCCGTGACGCAATGTCTGGCGTTGCGCAATTGAACGCTGCGTGCCAGCCTTGATAGAGCGGCTTTTGCTGCGGCTGCGCAATCTTACGAGACCAATATGGCACATTCGCAATCTGCTGATGATATGAACCTCGAACAACTGGCGGATTATCTTGCCGGGCACATCGCGGGGCTGCACCAAATCAACGCGGCGCGTAAGTTCCCCACTGGCCAGTCAAACCCGACCTATCTGTTGGACAGCAACATTGGCCCCTTGGTCCTGCGCCGCAAACCGGCTGGTGTGCTGCTCAAATCTGCCCATGCCGTGGATCGTGAATTTCGCGTGCAGGCCGCCTTACAAGAGAGCGCAGTGCCTGTTCCGCAAATGCTACACCTCTGCGTTGACGCTGATGTTCTTGGCGCAGACTTCTATATCATGAGTCATGTAACCGGCCGCAGTTTTGCGGATCCCACCATGGAGGGCGAAACACCTGCGGGCCGCGCGGCCATCATAGATGAGATGAGCCGTGTATTGGCGGCGATCCACAGTGTGGACCTCACAACCGCAGGCCTGATGGATTATGGGCCGCCGGGCAACTACTTCGAACGCCAGCTTACCCGCTGGAGCAAGCAGTATCGCGCCACCGAACTGGAGCCTGTCGCGGACATGGACCAGTTGATGACAGAGCTGCACAGGGCGCTGCCCGCCGACGACGGGCAAAGATGTCTGGTCCACGGCGACTACCGCATCGATAACATGATCTTCGATCAGCATTCCGCCACATGCCGCGCGGTGTTGGACTGGGAACTCTCGACCATCGGTCATCCGTTTGCCGATCTCGCCGCGGTGATCATGCAATGGCGATTGCCACCGGGGCAGGAGGGGCGTGGCCTCGCAGGTCTGGATCGCAGCGCCCTGGGGCTGATGTCTGATGCGGAATTTATCGCCAGCTATTGCGACCGCCGCGGCTTGCAAGGAATTGATAACTTTGGCTTCTATCTTGCGTTCAGCTTCTTTCGTATGGCGGCAATCCTACAGGGGGTGCGCAAGCGGGCCATTGATGGCAATGCCTCGGACCCAAAAGCTGCGGTAAAATTAGGAGCTTACGTTCCGATGTTCGCGCGGCTTGGCATGGATGCACTGGCATGAATCTGCACAGGTCTGTCGCATCGCCAATGTCTTTGGCGGCCCCTGAACATTGGCGAGGGTAGGGAGGCTGCACCATGACCACGGCCAACAGGTGCCAGCCCGTCTGCTGGCCAGCCGATTCACCACCTGCTGTGCGGCTGCGGGGGCGCATCACGTTAAACCTCTAGAGAGGCCTGTCGCCTATGTCTCAAAACCAATGATCTGTGGTGAAACCTCTCGACCGATTGGCCGGAACACGGCATGATACCCCAAAACACGATCGAGGCAGGAGCGCGACATGACACAAACGGATTGGATCACACTTGAACCGCGCGGCGACCGAGTGTGGGAGTTGCAGCTGGGCCGCGGCCCCGTCAATGCACTGACGCCGGAGTTTCTGGAAGATATTCGCCAGTGCTTTGATGATATCGCCGAGCGCAGTGATATCGGTGCATTGGTTTTAACCAGTCCTTTCAAGGTTTTCTCAGCCGGAATGGACCTAAAAGCTGCGCGCGAATTTGATGTGGTCCGCCAACGAGAGATGGTGAAGGGGCTAAACGAGGCCTTTCTCGCCATCTACCGCTGCCCCAAACCCATAGTGGCTGCCATAAACGGTGCGGCCATTGCAGGCGGGCTGTTTTTTGTCCTCTGCAGCGACGTGCGGATTGCGATGGCGAAGACCAAATTCGGTCTGGCAGAGGTAAAGGTTGGAGTTGATTTTCCGGTTGGCCCATTGGAAATCGCACGCTCGACGCTTGATACAAATATTCAACGTCGTCTGATGCTTACAGGGCAAACCATCGGGCCAATCGCGGCGCGCAACTTCAACATCGTCGATATCATCGCAGATGATGCAGAAGATTTGCATGGCTATGCGATGCGCGAGGCGCGCACTTTGGCCGAGCTGCCGCCAGGCGCTTTTGCGAAGATCAAACTGCAATTGCGCCAGGATACAATCGCCAAGATCGAAACCGCGATGACAGCTGGTGCAAATGACCCCGAAAATGGCTGGTTTACTGATGAAACCGCGCCAGCGATGTCCGCCATTGTTGCGGCCACGGCAAACGGGTAACCGGGAAGGGACGAAGACGTGACAAGCCGCGAGGACAACATAAGGGCATGGCAGCAACGCTATGTAAATGATGGGAAATATGCGGGAAGCGCTCTGCTGATCAAACGCCACGGTGAAGAAATTTTCTTCCATGCCGCCGGGCTGCGTAACGTTGAAGAACAGCTGCCGTTCACGCGCGATACTGTGGTCCGCATGTATTCGATGACCAAACCGATCACCTCGGTCGTTCTTTTGATGCTGCTGGAGCGCGGTCTTTTCCACCTCGAGGCGCCGGTTTCCGATTTTCTGCCTGGCTTCAGTGATATGCGGGCACTTATTGATGGTGCATCATCCATCGATCAAACGGTTGAATGCCGCTCACCGACGCTGCATGAATTGCTGACGCATACCAGCGGCTTAAGCTATCCGTTCAATCCCGGTGTCCTTGCGGAAGAAATGGCCAAGACGGATCTGATGTTCAAATCTGATCAGGCCAGTCTACAGGCGCAAGTCGCAGAATTGGCAAAGCTGCCATTGGCATTTCATCCAGGCACACGGTGGGAGTATTCTGTTGCCACTGACGTATTGGGCGCCGTGATTGAGGTGGTAACGGGTCGGGAGCTCGCTGACGTTTTTCGTGAGTTTGTTTTTGAGCCGCTGAAGATGTCAGAAACCGGATTTGCGGTCCAAGACGGAACGGGCAACAGGTTTGCATCGCTCTATACGCCGCTGGCTGGTGATGCCATGGCGCTCAACGCCGCGACGCCAGATGAAAATCAACTTCGTCTTGTAGAGGATTACCACAACAGCATTTATCGTGGATCAACAATGCGATCCGGCGGCGGTGGTTTGCTCGGCACGCTTGATGATTTCATGGCGTTTGCAGAAATGTTCCGCTGCGATGGACGCTGCGCTGACGGCGCCATCCTTAGCCCGTCGATCAGTCGGTTTATGCGCCGGAATCATCTGCCGGGCGACATTGCGTCTATGGGACCGCAGAGCTTTGCGGAGCAGCCCATGGATGGGATGGGATTTGGATTGGGCGGCGCGGTGGTGCTGGATCCAGCCAGAGCCCGCTGTCCGGGATCTGTCGGAGATTTCAGCTGGGGCGGCATGGCATCGACGTTTTTCTGGATCGATCCCGTTCTCGACCTGAGCGTGGTGTTCCTGACGCAATTGGCTCCCTCAAGCTCTTATCCCTCGAGGGCCGAGTTGAAAGCATTGGTGCACGGTATGATCGACAGTTGATGGGTCTATGTGCCCATCGGCCGACTATTTCGAACTAATAATTTACATAATACTGATTATAACACTCACGACTGTAGCTGCAAAGCGATAATGTCACCCGTGAGCAATTCAGGAATGTCACTCTACCCTCAAAAATCAATGAGGATGAGCGGATATGGGATGGGTGATGATGAGCGAGCGCGAGTTGAACCGCGTGGAGGTTTTAGCGCAAGT
>NZ_JAJDWC010000110.1 GCF_022825805.1 Phaeobacter sp. | reverse complement strand
TACCTGGAAGAGGCCGGTTATTCCGTCCTCGAAGGAGAAATTCCGGTTTCCACTGCCTACGGATCGGCATCCGACAACGGCAAGGCAATTACCGAAACTTCTTATGTAACGTTAAACCGCAAAGCTTCGAATCTGGCGCAGAGTATTGTTGATCGCCTTTCGGAGCTTGCTGAAAAGAGGGTCGCCTAATGACAACAAATATTGCGAAGCTAAAAACCCTGAAAGGTAATCCGCCGAAAGCACAGGGCCAAACTGATGTGATCAGCAACGACAGTCGCGCTGAGACGATCGAATTGAAGCCCTTGCAAGTAAGAATTCCCAAAGCTGTCTTCGAGGAATTCTCAGAATGCGCGGGCAAAGAGTTTGGCTTCAGCCATGGCCGCCGTTCTTGCACAACCAAGCCAGCCTGTTTGAGATGAGCAAATGCTAGATCGAAATTTGCCTGAAAGGAGTTCTTGCTACCCACAGGGTTAGAAACGGAGAACCCGTTGGGCGGCACACCAAATGATTTTGCCACATCTTTGCGAAGTTCACGCCAAGCTGTGTGATCATGCCGGATATGCTTCAATATCGGCACTGCAAGCTCCTGAAAAATGGGAACTTTGAATGAATTCACCGCATAACTCTCGCTTACTCTAGACGCTACAATATCGTCCTTGTCCTGGATTACTGCACGCTACTTCTTCAAGCGGCCAGCATTTTTCTTAAAATTGCATTGGTAGCATTCGGCTTGAATGTTGCTGATGTCATTTGAACCACCATGATAGACTGGCACGATGTGTG
Source organism: Phaeobacter sp. (assembly GCF_022825805.1). Lineage (GTDB taxonomy): Bacteria > Pseudomonadota > Alphaproteobacteria > Rhodobacterales > Rhodobacteraceae > Phaeobacter. The sequence goes on along the minus strand of NZ_JAJDWC010000110.1, from coordinate 22,874 downwards.
CCTTGGTCCAGACATGCTTATAGCGCTTGTCGGGCCTTGCTGGTATCTCACACCATTCCCGCTTGCACTCAGCACATCTTGGAGACGCTGCTAGGAGGGTCTCCCACTCTTTCTTGGTGTGCGATCCGCCGTTCGCTTTGATGCGCTCTGCGCGCCGCTTGGCGCGCTCATTGCGGCAATCCAGCCCTTTTTCTTAATTTCGCGCTGGCAGGGTCGTAGAAATAGCCTGCTATGGTGCGGTCCTTGATCCGATCTACAGCCTCATCAATGATAAACATTGGAACGAGGAACCATTCACGCGGCGTGACTGGATGCCCGAACCGGTCTTTAATCTCGACATCGAGCCGTGCGGATTCAAAGATACGATGAATTAGGTTTTCGAGCTTTGTCCTGTTGATGTTGTAGAGCTCGTAAGTCGCAACAACCTCTACCTCTGCCATTAAAAATGTTGGATCAAGCTTGGCATTTGCTATGCGTTTTTCCACCGTTCCGCTCGTTACGCCAATTTTGTGAAGCACATTGCGGTGTTCGGCGACAGTTGGAGCCGCGCTTGCCTTGATTGCTGCCACGAAACGGGTTGAGCAATCGACGTAGCGAAGCGGCAGGGAGTCTGTCGCCTTGGTCTGGTCACACCCCCTGTCTGATTCACAACCCCTGTCTGATGGGCTGTGCTGTCGGATAGGTCTGTCGCGATCAGGCCAGCATCGTCAGCGCGGCAAACCCTTATCCCATCGTTAGATCGAAGGTCGCCCTCTCAGTCGATCACCTCGATCCGATCTAGCTGCCAGATGCTGCGGGAATAAATCACTTCGGTCTGAAACCGCGGGTCTTCATCGTAAGGGTAGACAATCCACAAAGGCCCCTTGTCCCGGACCGACATCGGGGCGCCATTCATGCGATAGGCAATCATCGCACCATCACGCGACACATCTTCGAGTGGGATGGTGACCGAATAGTCATTGATCGCCGTTGCCCGCAGCGCAGCGCCATGCAGCCCCAGTTGATCCACCAGAGTGGCCAGTGACACACCATCAAACCGCTGCGCACCATCGGTCCAGATGGTGGTTGTTTCAAAGCTGCGCCGCCCCAATTGCTCCAGCATCGCGAGATCCAGAACCGCAACACCATCGGCATTGGTGACGTCAGAATTTGTGACAGTCAGCACCACCTCCGCCTGCGGCACGCCCAGATCTTTGGCTGCGACCGGCACAGCGATGGGGGTTGCAGTCAAGGTCACACAGGTCAGTGCAGTCAGAAAAAAACGAAACATAGCGTATCCCTCTTGGTCACGCTGTCAGTATTGGGTGTGTCGCCTCGCAATGCACGTGGACAGAGGTATTGCCCCCTATCCGAAAGGATAGGTTCCTCTGTCTCTTTTGTTCAGGCCGCGGGGGATGCGCTCGGCAGGGGCTGACTGCGGCCTGTTGTTGTCCAGGCGCGCGTGAGGCGCACACCCGACGCTTCCTATCCAAAGGGTTAGATCAGCCCCCACCAAAGTGACCTACAACTGGCCCTCCGAGGCGGCGCAAAATATGTCCGCTGATGCTACCTTGAAGTCAAAGGAGCACAGCCATGACACCGGAACAGATCAGATACCATTTTCTCGCCGACCATCGCTATAGCGCCCGCATCCGGCTGCTGTGCAGCATGGGTCCGCGTCGCGCCGCGCTCTTGCGTCGGCTGAGCCAAGGAGTGGCACGGATGATCATCGGTGCGACCCTGATATGGCTGCCCTCCAGCGCCCTGCTAACAGCAGAGCCGTTGGTGACACCACAACAGATCGGTGCTGCGGCGGTTATCGTTGATAGCACAGATGGCCTGATCAGCAACCGATAGATCCAACATGCAGGGCGCAACCAGACGAAAAAAAGGGAGGCTTGAGGCCCCCCTTTCAGTTTCACGGATCAAAAGGTTCTTCTAACCGCCCGAGGTCTTTGCCTGTCATGCGATCCGTGGTGGGGATGAGCGCACCCATCCCGGTTGTCTGACCCACGCGCCGCGCTGTCGCAGCGCATGGATCGTTAGTCTTGGGCCTGGTCAAACACGTCCAAAACGGGCGCATCCAAAACCGGGCGGTCACCAGGCCCGTTTGATCAGCTGCAGCCGGAGGTTGCGCCGCAGGTGTTGCACTTCATACAGGTGCCGTTGCGCACCAATGTATAGTTTCCGCAATCCCCGCAGGCCTCGCCTTCGTAGCCTTGCATCTTCGCTTTGGTCCGCGCGTCCATGCCGCCTGCCGCAACCGGCGCCGCCACTGCGGAGGTTTCGGGCACCAGCGATTGCAGCGCAGCCACCGGATCACCGCCATTGGCCAGCATTTCCGTTTCGGTCTGACCACCCTGTAGCACCACCAGCTCCTGTGGCAGGCGCTTGCGCAGATAGCCGGTCGAAGAGATCTGCTTCAGAACCTCCAGGGACCGTGTCGCTGCGGTTTCGCTCAGCTCAGTGACGTTGGACACGCCCTCTTCCTCGCCGCGGCCCAGATCATCAAAGGTCGCGCCTTCGGGTTTCACATGGGCCAGATCGGTCCGATCCAGGTAGGACACCGCCAGCTCCCGGAACACGTAGTCGAGGATCGAGGTCGCGCTCTTGATGCTGTCGTTGCCCTGAACCATGCCCGCGGGCTCAAACTTGGTGAAGGTGAAGGCGTCAACAAACTCTTCCAGCGGCACGCCGTATTGCAGACCGACAGAGACCGCGATGGCGAAGTTGTTCATCATCGCCCGGAAGCCTGCGCCTTCCTTGTGCATGTCGATGAAGATTTCACCCAGATTGCCGTCTTCGTATTCACCGGTGCGCAGATAGACCTTGTGCCCGCCGACAACCGCCTTCTGGGTATACCCTTTGCGGCGCTGTGGCATCTTTGTGCGATGCGATTTGACGACCTCTTTCACCACCACTTTTTCGACGATCTTCTCAGCCAGCGTGATCGCTTTTTCCTGCTGCGAGCCGCTTTCCAAGATCTCCGCTGCTTCGTCATCGTCTTCAACCAAGGCTGCTGCCAGCGGCTGGCTCAACTTGGAGCCGTCGCGATACAGCGCATTGGCCTTCACACCCAACGACCAGCTGAGTTCATAGGCCGCCTGACAATCCTCGATCGTGGCGTCATTTGGCATATTGATGGTTTTGGAAATCGCACCGGAAATGAACGACTGTGCCGCCGCCATCATGTGGATGTGGCTTTCCACACTCAGATAGCGTTTGCCTTTCTTACCGCATGGGTTGGCGCAATCGAAGATGCTGTAATGCTCTTCCTTCAGGTGCGGCGCACCTTCCAGGGTCATCGCACCACACACATGGTCGTTCGCGGCGTCGATCTCTGCCTTGCTGAAGCCCAGGTGGCGCAGCAGATCAAATGTCGGATCATTCAGCTTGGTGCCGGGAATACCCAGAACGCCGGTGCAGAAATCTTCGCCCAGGGTCCACTGGTTGAACACAAAGCGGATGTCAAAGGCGCTTTCCAGCGCTGCGTCCACTTTGGCCAATTCATTGGGCCCAAACCCATGACCGGCCAGCGAGGTGTGGTTGATGGACGGCGCGTTGCCGATGGAGCCATGACCCACAGCGTAAGAGACGATTTCTTCGATCTGGGAAGACGAATAGCCAAGCCCCTGCAGCGCCGCAGGAACCGAACGGTTGATGATCTTGAAGTAACCGCCACCTGCGAGCTTCTTGAACTTCACCAGTGCGAAATCGGGCTCAATACCCGTGGTGTCGCAGTCCATCACCAGACCGATGGTGCCGGTGGGTGCCACAACGGTGGCCTGCGCGTTGCGGAAACCGTGCTTTTCGCCCAGTTCCAGCGCCTCATCCCAGCTGTTCATCGCCAGTTCCGCAAGCCGCGCATCCGGGCAGTTTGAGCTGTCCAGCGGCACTGGGTTCACGGCCAGACCTTCGTAGCCATCGACCGACCCATGGGCCGCCGCACGGTGGTTGCGGATCACACGCAGCATATGCTTGGCGTTTTCTTCGTAACGCGCGAACGGGCCCAGTTCGGATGCAATCTCTGCCGATGTCGCATAGGACACGCCTGTCATGATCGCCGTCAGCGCACCACAGAGCGAGCGGCCTTCCACGCTGTCATACCCAAAGCCCATGTTCATCAGCAGACCGCCAATGTTGGCATAGCCAAGCCCCAGGGTCCGGAAATCATATGACCGCTGCGCAATCTCTTTGGACGGGAATTGCGCCATCATAACAGACACTTCGAGCGTCAGGGTCCACAGACGGCAAGCATGCATGTAGTCATCGGCCTGGAACTCCCCATCCTTCAGGAAGGTCAGCAGGTTCAACGACGCCAGGTTACAGGCCGTGTCGTCCAGGAACATGTATTCCGAACAAGGGTTCGACCCCCGGATCGGCCCATCCTCTGGGCAGGTGTGCCATTCATTCACCGTGTCGTGGAACTGGATCCCCGGATCGGCGCAGGCCCAGGCGGCATGCCCGACTTTTTCCCACAGATCACGCGCACGCACGGTGCGGGCCACCTTGCCGTCCACACGGTTGATCAGCTCCCAATCCGTGTCTTTTTTCACCGCGTGCAGGAATGCGTTGGTCACCCGGATGGAGTTGTTCGAGTTCTGACCCGAAACAGAGCTGTAGGCCTCGCTGTCCCAATCGGTGTCATAGGTCGGGAATTCGATCGAGGTGTGGCCCTGCTTGGCGTAATCCAAGACCCGTTTGATATAGGTTTCCGGGATCGCGACCTTCTTGGCCTCGCGGATCGCCTTTTTCAGCCCATCGTTGACCGCCGGGTCATAGGCGTCAGCCTCCAAGCCGTCCCAGCCGCGAATGGCTTCAAACAGACCGTTCAGCATTTTCTCGTGCATCTTGGAGCCTGCGACGATCGACGCCACTTTCTGCTCTTCGATCACCTTCCACTCGATGAACTGTTCGATATCGGGGTGATCCGCATCGACAATCACCATCTTCGCGGCGCGACGTGTGGTGCCACCGGATTTGATGGCGCCGGCTGCGCGGTCACCGATTTTCAGAAAGCCCATCAGACCAGAGGATTTGCCGCCGCCCGACAGGGCTTCGCCTTCGCCGCGCAGGTGGCTGAAGTTGGTGCCGGTGCCGGAGCCGTATTTGAACAGGCGCGCCTCACGGACCCACAGATCCATGATACCGCCCTCGTTCACCAGATCATCATCCACGGACTGGATGAAGCAGGCGTGCGGCTGCGGGTGTTCATAGGCGTTGGTCGATTGGGTCAGCTTGCCGGTTTTGTAGTCCACATAGTGGTGACCTTGAGCCGGGCCATTGATCCCATAGGCCCAGTGCAGGCCAGTGTTGAACCATTGGGGGGAGTTCGGCGCTGCCCGCTGGGTCGCCAGCATATAGCGCATCTCGTCATAATACGCGCGCGCATCTTCCTCGGTGGAGAAATATCCGCCCTTCCAGCCCCAGTACGCCCATGCGCCAGCCAGACGGTCGAACACCTGCTTTGATGACACTTCGCCGCTGCACGGTGTGTCACTGTCCGCGGCAGTCGAACGCCAAAGGAACTCAGGCACATCTTTTTCACGAACTTTTTTCAGCTTGGTCGGCACGCCAGCCTTGCGGAAATACTTCTGCGCGATCACGTCGCTTGCGACCTGGCTCCAGCTGGCCGGAACCTCGATGCCCTCCTGACGGAACACAATGGTCCCGTCGGGGTTGCGGATCTCGGATGTCGCAGACACAAAATCCAAATCCGCATATGCGTCCTGGCCAGTTTTTGTGAATTTTCGATCAATCTTCATCCCGTCTGCCTCTTTTTTGCAGTCCCGTTATAACTTTAGCGCCTTTTCCGCAGGCCCAGCGGTACCATCAGCGGTCACAAAAGACCCCCGGTCGATCCCTATTTTTGGATCGAGTAAGAGGGCACACACCCTTGCGACATAGAGCCAGTGATATGTTTGGTCTGCCTGGTGCAGCGACATCAAAAATCATCAAGATCTAGTGCTGCGTCAGTCGACGGATACAATTTGGCGTATTCCTCCATAGGCGGTCAACGCAAATTTTAGCACTTTGTGAACATCTTTGGCATTGACGCTTGTTTTACGATCTGACCCCTCGCCATCTCGCTGATTCAATCAAATGATATCCACAGAAATACCCCCAATGGGTCTCCTTTGGTCTTGGTATTTTTTTCGCCAAACTAGAGAGGGTTGCAGGGTTTCCGCGCCGCCGACCCGCCGCGCCCCCGCCTGGCACCATGGGCATAGGACCGCATTGAGCGATTCACCTGCACGACTTTCACGCATAGTCTGCAGGCGGTCACGCGCCGTCGATTTTTTGCCCAAGTTTTGGCCACAGCCCCCCAGATCGACGCGGAATTGCAACAGAGGGTTAACAGGTGGTTAACAGAGTCCTCAATCGCGCGAGATTGATCAAACCCCAGACCTCGATTTTGATTCTCACCCCGGTCCGATACACCACATACAGAAGACGAAGCCGCACAAACCACAACATATGGACGAGCCACAAAACAAAAGACGCCGTGCAGAGCACGACGTCTTTTTGTGTTCCTTGCGGAAATGGTCGGGGCGGCGAGATTCGAACTCACGACCCCCTGTACCCAAAACAGGTGCGCTACCAGACTGCGCCACGCCCCGGACCGTGCGCTGTTCCTAACCCCGCTTTGCTGATTTGAAAACCCCTAACAGGGCCAAATTGCACCGAAATCAGAAAAAAAATCATGGCGCAGCTCAGTGCCCACCGTAATCCCGTATTGGCGCGCCAAACCGCCGTTGATTTCAAGCACCGCCAGCACGTCATTGCCGCCCTCAATCGGGGTCAAATCGCCTGGAATGGCGTTTTCATGGATGTGGCGCACAACGCCGCTCTGGTCGACAAATAACATATCCAGCGGAATCAGCGTGTTCTTCATCCAGAACGCCGCGCGCTGGGGCTGCTCATATACAAACAACATACCCGAGGTCGTCGCCAAGGCGGTGCGATGCATCAGCCCCTGAGATCGCAAGGCTGGCGTGTCGGCAAGTTCGATTTGAAACCGCGCCTGGCCCCATGTGCCGCGCAGATCAACAAAATCGGGGCGACAGCTGGTTTCCGCAGCCGCCGCCCCTGGCGTGATCAGTGACAGAACCAACAGTCCAGCCCCCGCGACAACAGATCGTTTCACCCGGGACCAAACTGGTTTCATCTCACTTATTCCTTTTTATCCTGCAGCGCCGCTTCCCAGGCCAAAACCTCGACGGCCATACGGCCACGTTTGCCATCAATGACGCGCATGCCAAGCGCTTCACCCGGTTGCAACTCGGACAGACCGGACTGGCGCAGAACTTCGACGTGCAAGAACACATCTTCATCACGGCCAAACACATTGGCAAAGCCAAATCCCTTGCCCTTGTCGAACCACTTCACCCGTGCAGGCACAAGCGGTTCAGCGTAGAGCGTTTGGGGATCCATTTCAGCAAAATCGCTGAGCACCGGCGTGTCATCGCGTTCGGGCGGAGTGATGGAGGTCACCTCCACCGCCTGAACACCGCGTTCGGTCTGATGGGTCACCAGCTCGACACGGGATCCATCCGCAATCGAGCTTTGGCCAAAATTGCGCAGTACATTCACATGAAGCAAGATGTCAGGCCCACCGGCGTCGGAGACCACGAACCCGAACCCTTTGGTCGGGTCGAACCATTTCACCAGTCCGCGAATTTGTTGCAAACTGCTCAAGTCTTCTGCCACCGCCGTTCACCATCGTCTTTTTGTTCTTGGTCCACGTCTGATGCGTCATTCTACTCTAAAAGTTCAAGCCAAAAACACACCGTATTGTCACAATTCTGCTATTCTCTCCCCTTGACCTAGGGGCTTAGGCGGTCTACCGCCCACGCCGCTTCGGGACTTTCGCGACGCCAGACGAACCGGTCATGCAACCGGAAGGCGCCATCCGCCCAGAACTCGATCTCCAGCGGCGTCAGACGGAATCCGCCCCAAAACGGTGGTCTGTCGGGGTTCGATCCCTTGGTTGCGGTGACTTTCGCAACTTCGGCCATTAATGCCGCGCGGCTCGACAAAGGGCGCGATTGCTTGGAGGCCCAGGCCCCCAAACGGCTTTTTAGCGAGCGGGACTTGTAATACTCATCCGCTTGCGGGCCATCTTCGCGGGTGATGATCCCGCGCGCGCGCACCTGACGGCGCAGCGATTTCCAATGCATGACAAACGCCGCTTTGCCCGCCTGGTCCAATTCCCCAGCCTTTGCACTTTCGTAATTGGTGTAAAACACAAAGGCCGCGTCTTCGATGTCTTTCAAAAGCACCATCCGGCAATTTGGCAAGCCAGTGGAATCGACAGTCGACAGAGCAATGGCATTGGGATCGTTGATTTCGGTCTCCTCTGCCTCCTTCAGCCAATTACGGGCGATAACAAAGGGATCATCCCCAGCAAAGATCCCGTCGCGATCGGACATGGCGCACCTCTTTTTGTATGGCGGTTTCAATTCGTGTTCGCCGGAACCTAGGACGGTGCCCGCCCCGCGGCAAGGGACAGCGCTCTTGAAGCGCAGGGCGCGACATATTAAAGATCTGCAAATTCACAGTTCTGGGGCGGAGATCCTGCATGTCTAGTCAACTGATGGCCGGTAAACGTGGCCTCATCATGGGCCTGGCCAACGACAAATCGATTGCTTGGGGGATCGCCAAAGCTTGCGCAGATGCCGGTGCCGAGCTGGCGTTTTCCTATCAGGGCGATGCGCTGAAAAAGCGGGTTGATCCGCTGGCGGCCCAACTGGGCAGCGATATCGTCCTGCCCTGTGACGTCTCCGACGAAGGGTCAATTGACTCGCTGTTCGCGGCCCTCTCGGAGAAATGGGGCAAACTGGACTTCGTGGTCCATGCCATCGGGTTTTCTGACAAGAACGAGCTGCGCGGCCGCTATGTCGACACCAGCCGGTCGAATTTCCAGATGACCATGGACATTTCGGTTTATTCCTTCACCGCCGTGATGCAGCGCGCAGAGAAGCTGATGACCGACGGCGGCAGTGCTGTGACGCTGACCTACTATGGCGCCGAACAAGTGATGCCACATTATAATGTCATGGGTGTCGCCAAAGCCGCGCTTGAGGCTTCGGTGAAATACCTGGCCGAAGATCTCGGCAAAGACGGCATTCGCGTCAATGCGATCTCCGCGGGGCCGATAAAAACGTTGGCCGCCTCCGGCATCGGGGACTTCCGCTACATTATGAAATGGAATGAACTGAATTCGCCGCTGCGTCGCAACGTGTCGATCACTGATGTTGGAAACTCGGCACTCTATCTGCTGTCCGATCTGTCGGCAGGGGTCACGGGCGAAAACCTGCATGTTGACGCAGGCTACCATGTTGTGGGGATGAAAGCGGTGGACGCCCCTGATATCGACGCCGCAACAGGGCGCAAATAACCACGCGCCCTGCACGCACCCTGCCTGCGCCCTGCACGCACAGAGGGACTTGATCTAACCGCGACAAACGCGTTCTGTCAGTCCCCTACACTAACCGTTACTCCCTCCCTATGGCCCTGCCAAAAGCCCGACCATAGCCCCGCCAAAGGACAACCCGCATGACACTGACCGCCTTTGTTGCTTCGGTTCTGATCTGTTTTCTCGCAGCCATCAGCCCCGGTCCCGCTGTCTTGATGGCGGCTCGCGTTGGATTGATGCATGGCTGGCGCAGCGGGCTGGCGTTGGCGGCGGGCATCGGCGCTGGCGCCATCATGTGGGCGATCGCGGCTTTGCTGGGGCTCAGCGTTTTGTTTGAATACGCACCGGCGCTGCTGACAGTGCTGAAACTGGTGGGGGCATGCTTTTTGCTGCTGATGGCCTGGAAAATGTGGCGTCACGCCAAAACGCCGATGGAGACCGTCAGCGATGATCACCTGCCACAAAGCCCGCTGGTCGCCTTTCGTCTGGGCATCCTGACCCAGATGTCCAACCCCAAGGCGGCTGTGTTCTTTGGCGCAGTATTCCTGGGCACCATTCCCGAAAACAGCAGCGCCTGGGCCTTGGCTGCGTTGTTGGTTTGCATCTTTCTGGGCGAACTCGCCTGGAACACCTTCGTGGCGCGGATCTTCTCGTTTGAGAAAACCCGCCGCCGCTATATCAATCTCAAACATGTGATCGACCGGATCTTTGGCGGGTTGCTGGCCGCCCTTGGCGTGAAAATCGCCGCAACCTGAACCCTCCGGAACCGATCCAAATAGGAGCACAACAATGACCGACCGCCTGCCACATGAAAAAGGCTTTCATATTTCCTGGGACCAGCTGCACCGTGACAGCCGCGCTTTGGCGTGGCGACTGGACGGACAGGGCCCGAATGATGGTGCTTGGCGCGCTGTTGTCGCCATCACCCGCGGCGGCATGGCGCCTGCGATGATTGTCAGCCGCGAGCTGGACATCCGGATTGTCGACACCATCGGCGTCAAATCCTACCACCATCAGGAACAGGGCAACGCCGAAGTCCTGAAAGCCCCAAACAGCGAGCTGATGGGCGACGGCGAAGGCGTGTTGATCATCGACGATCTGGTCGACAGCGGCAAAACGCTCGAACTGGTGCGCGAAATGTACCCCAAAGCCCATTTTGCCACCGTCTACGCCAAGCCCAAAGGCCGCCCGATGGTGGACACGTTCATCACCGAAGTGAGCCAGGACACCTGGATTTTCTTCCCCTGGGATATGGCCCTGCAATATGTTGAACCTTACCGCGGCACCGATTGATCCGGTCCCGCACGGGTTAACCAAGCGGGCGGTCTAAGTGACGGTTCAAAAGCGCTCTCCTCAGAGGGCGCTTTTTGCGTTTGAAGACATTTTTTCAACCGGATGCTGTTCTGGCCTTGCATCTTTGCCGTCTCTGGGGCGGAGTAACGCCAACATATCACCCAACATATCACATCGTCGCCAAACAGGCGGCGCCGCACCAACAGGACACAGGATGGCCCCCACACAAAGCTCCGGCTCCCCACGGTCAGGTATCGCCACGCCCTCGCGCACCCAGGCAACATTTGTCTCGCCGATTGTGGAATCGCGCCGCTGGCTTCAGGGGTTGGATCTGCCACCGGACTTGCCGCTGTTGAACCTCAGCCAGGCCGCACCCGCCGATCCGCCACCAGCGGGTCTGCGTCAGGCCATCGCAACTGCGGCGCTGGAGGACGACAACAGCCATCTTTATGGCGCAGTCCTGGGCCAGGAAGAGCTGCGCGCCGCATTGGCGCAGAAGATGTCACAGCATTATGGCGCGTCACTTTCACCAGGTCAGGTTGCAATCACCGCTGGCTGCAATCAGGCCTTTGCCGCCGCAATCGCCGCCATCTGCGGCGAAGACGACGAGGTGATCCTGCCCACACCATGGTATTTCAATCATAAAATGTGGCTGGATATGCAGGGGGTTCAGACCTGCCCGCTGCCGGTTGGCGACGATATGCAACCCTGCCCTGACGCCGCCGAGCAGCTGATCACCGCCAAAACCCGGGCCATTGTTCTGGTCACCCCGAACAATCCCTGTGGCGTGGAATACCCCGACGGGCTGGTGCAGCGCTTCTTTGCGCTGGCGCAACAGCACGGCCTGCATCTGATCGTCGATGAAACCTACCGCGATTTTGACAGCCGCAGTGGCCCGCCTCACGGGCTGTTTCAAACCCCGGATTGGACCGGCACGCTGATCCATCTCTATTCGTTTTCAAAAGCCTATCGGCTGACCGGTCACCGCCTTGGCGCGATTGCTGCGCATCCCGATTTGCTGCTGGAGATGGAGAAGTTTCTGGACACAGTCGCCATCTGCCCCGCGCAATTGGGTCAGGCCGGTGCGCTCTATGGTCTGCGCCATCTGGACGACTGGCTGGAACAGGAACGACAGGAGCTGCTGCTGCGCCGCCGCACCATCGAAGAGGGTTTCGCCCCGCTCGCAGCCCAAGGGTGGAAACTGCTCGGCTGTGGCGCCTATTTTGCCTATGTCGAGCACCCGTTTTCCCAGCATTCCGAAGATCTGGCCAAACGTCTGGTGCGTGAACTGGGCGTGATGATGCTGCCGGGCAGCATGTTCACCCCCAAAAGCGAACCCGCAGGCCACCGCCAATTCCGCATCGCGTTCGCCAATGTGGACACCGCAGGGATCCAGGACCTGTTCCGCCGTCTCATAGATTGGCATCCCTGACCGCTTATCCGATCCGCTCTTCCACCACGTTCCCCCCCACATTTTCCCAGCACGTTTTTCCACGGCCTGAACCACGCCGCTTCTGCCAGTCGTCCCTTGCCCCGGCTCCCCCTGCAGCGTATTCAAGGCCAAGAACATTCTGGCACCGCCACTCGCACTGCGCGACGCGGCCCCGACACTACGAGGACACAATGGCCACAGGCATGAAAAAAGTATCAAATACCTTCGTCTGGATCCTGATGGGGTTGCTGATTGTGGGCCTTGCAGGCTTTGGTGCGGTGAATTTCACAGGCTCCGTTGGGGCGGTCGCACAGGTTGGCGATCAGGAAGTCTCGGTCGATGACTATGCCCGCGAACTCCAGCGGGAACAGCGCGCACTGGAGGCCCAGACCGGCCAGCGCCTGCCCATCGCTCAGATGACCGCACTGGGGCTCGACCGCGTCGTGCTCAGCCGTCTGATCGCAATCGCCGCCCTCGATCAAGAAAGCGCCAATCTCGGCCTGTCCATCGGGGATGAAAACCTGATCGCCGAAATCAGCCAGATCGAGGCATTCCAAGACACAAACGGTGCCTTCAGCCGCGACAACTACCAGTTTGCGCTGCGCAACATCGGCCTGACGGAACGTGAGTTTGAAGCAGATCTGCGCCGCGAAGCCGCCCGCACCCTGGTACAGGGTGCCATCATGGCCGGTGTGGAAATGCCTTCGACCCTGCGCGACACGCTGACCAACTATGTCGGTGCGCGACGCAGTTTCGACTGGGTCCTGGTTGACCCGTCAAGCGTCGCCCTCACCACGGTAGAGCCGACCGAGGCCGAGCTGCGGACGTATTACGACGACAACATCGCCGATTTCACCCTGCCACGGACCAAAGTAATCACCTACGCCGCGCTGCGGCCGGATGCGCTGATCGACGAAATCGACATCGACGAAGCCGCCCTGGAGCAGCTGTTCAACGAGCGCAGCGCCCAATACCAAAGCCCCGAACGCCGTCTGGTCGAGCGGCTGGTGTTTTCCGATCAGGAGGCCGCATCCAGCGCCAAGGCGCAGCTGGACATCAACGGCACCACATTCGAAGCCCTTGTGAGCGACCGTGGCCTGACCCTGCAGGATATCTCCCTTGGCGATGTCAGCCGCGCCGAACTGGGCGCCGCCGCTGAGGGTGTCTTTGCCGCAGAGGTGGGTCAGGTTGTCGGGCCTTTGGACAGCGATCTTGGCCCCGCCCTGTTCCGCATCAATGGCCGTCTGGAGGCTCGGGTGACCGCGCTGGATGACGTCCGCGCAGACCTGCGTGCCGAACTGGCCGCCGACCGCGCCCGCCGCCTGATCGAAAGCCGCGCCGAGGAAATCAACGACCTCCTCGCCGGTGGTGCGACGCTCGAAGAGCTGCTGGACGAACCCGGCATGGAGCTTGGCAAACTCAACTGGAGCGCTGGAAGCAGCGACGGCATCGCCGCCTACGAAGGCTTCCGGTCTGCTGCGGCCACTGTCACCTTGGATGACTTCCCCGAAGTCGCGTTTCTTGATGATGGCAGCCTGTTTGCCCTCCGCCTCGACGAGGAGCTGGAACCACGCCCACAACCATTTGACGAGGCTCAGGACGCTCTGCGCGCCGCCTGGCAAGACAGCCGTCTTCAGGCCGCTCTGCAGGCCGAGGCAGAGCGTCTGGCAGAGCAACTGCGCAGCGGTGCAACACTGACCGAAACTGTGTCGCTGACCTCTGAAACCGGCCTGACCCGCAGCGCCTATATCGACACCGCCCCACAAGGCCTGATGGCAGAGGTCTTCCGCCTCTCACCGGGTGATGTCGCGGTTGTCAGCGATGGCACAGCAACCGCTGTCCTGCGTCTGATCGAAGAGCTGCCAGTGGCCGAAACGCCCGATATGGCCGCACTGTCCGAAGCCATGGGTCTGCAATTGGATCAGGCCCTGTCGCAAGCGCTGTTTGAGGCCTTTGTGCAGGATGTCCAGGTCCGCGCAGCCCCGCGCATCGACCCACAGGCGCTCAGCGCTATTCACGCGAATTTCCAGTAATCAAGGCAGTCTCTCATGGCCCTGACCCCCGAATTTGACCATTTCGCAAAGGCCTATGAGTCCGGCGAAAACCAAGTTGTCTACACTCGTCTGGCGGCGGATCTGGACACGCCTGTATCACTGATGCTGAAGCTGACAGGCGCCCAGAAAGATGCCTTCATGCTGGAATCGGTCACCGGCGGCGAGGTGCGTGGGCGCTACTCCATCATCGGCATGAAACCCGATCTGGTCTGGCGGTGCCGCGGGGAACAGGCCGATCTCAACCGCTCTGCCCGCTTCGATCCAGAGGCCTTCACGCCGCTGGAGGGCAACCCGCTCGACTGCCTGCGCGACATCATTGCCGAAAGCCGCATTGATCTGCCCGCGGATCTGCCACAGGCGGCGGCCGGTCTGTTTGGCTACCTCGGCTACGATATGGTCCGTCTGGTTGAACATCTGCCCGATGTGAACCCCGACCCCCTTGGCCTGCCGGATGCGCTGATGCTGCGCCCCTCGGTGGTGGCGGTGCTGGATGGTGTCAAAGGCGAAGTGACCGTTGTCTCACCCGCCTGGGTCAGCGATGGGCAGACCGCCAAAGCCGCCTATGCGCAGGCTGCTGAACGGGTGATGGACGCAGTGCGTGATCTGGAACGCGCCATGCCCGCCGAAAGCCGCGACCTGGGCGATGCGGACGAAATTGCGCCACCGCGGTCGAACTTCACCAAATCCGGCTATATGGAAGCGGTCGAACGGGCCAAAGATTACATTCGTGCAGGCGATATCTTTCAGGTGGTTCCGGCCCAACGCTGGACGCAGGATTTCCCACTGCCACCGTTCGCGCTCTACCGCTCACTGCGGCGCACCAACCCCTCGCCCTTTATGTTTTACTTCAACTTCGGCGGCTTCCAGGTGATTGGCGCCAGCCCAGAGATCCTGGTGCGGGTCTTCGGCAAAGAAGTGACCATTCGACCGATTGCAGGCACCCGGCCACGGGGCGCCACGGTTGAAGAGGACAAAGCGCTGGAACAGGATCTGTTGGCCGATAAAAAAGAGCTGGCAGAACACCTGATGCTCTTGGACCTGGGCCGCAATGACACCGGCCGCGTCGCCAAAGTGGGCACCGTGCGCCCGACCGAGAAATTCATCATCGAACGCTACAGCCATGTCATGCACATCGTGTCCAACGTAGTGGGCGAACTGGCCGACGACAAAGACGCGCTGGATGCGTTTTTTGCAGGCATGCCGGCAGGCACGGTCTCCGGCGCGCCCAAAGTCCGGGCAATGGAAATCATCGACGAGCTGGAACCCGAAAAACGCGGCATCTATGGCGGCGGTGTGGGTTATTTTTCGGCGGGTGGCGATATGGACATGTGCATTGCCCTGCGCACCGCGATTGTCAAAGACAAGAACCTCTATATTCAGGCAGGCGGCGGCGTGGTCTACGACAGCGATCCGGAAGCCGAATACATGGAAACCGTCCATAAATCCAACGCCATCCGCCGGGCGGCGGCAGACGCGGCGCGATTCACAGGCAACGGCAACAGCTGAGGACGCAACCCAGGTTTAGGGACTGGGTTTTGAGGGCTGGGTTTG
The DNA here is from genome assembly GCF_022825805.1 of Phaeobacter sp. Lineage (GTDB taxonomy): Bacteria > Pseudomonadota > Alphaproteobacteria > Rhodobacterales > Rhodobacteraceae > Phaeobacter. Next base: position 7,147 of record NZ_JAJDWC010000110.1, on the reverse strand, counting down.
AAGGTTGAATTTGAGAGCCGGGTTCCAGAACCGAGCTGGCTTGGCTCTCTCCCCCCGCCGGCGCTGCATGCGCGCGCCTGTCATCTTTCCCCAAATACTCTCGCCGAAGGCATCCCAACGTAAAGAAGCCACCGTCAAGAAGCCACGGCCTCAATCACGGGTCCCAGTCACTGTGCCACAGTTTCCCGTCAAGCTACTGCGCAGGCAGCTTGGCCCGCAAACTGGCGGATACTGGCGCCAGCGACACCCGGCTGGCCCGGTCCTGCAGCCCCCACAACAGCAGGGATGAAATCGTATCCGGCTGCGCCCGTCCCAGCATAATCACAGCGCCCTCCTGTCCTGCGCGGAACGCTGCCTGATCCAGGAACCGTCGAATCGCCCGCGGGTCCTGTCCGGCGCCGTCGAAGTCGCGAAACACCACGCCCGCGGGCATGCCATTGCGCAGGGCCAGCTTTTGCACTGTGTTCAGCCCCGCATCCTGTGTCACCATCCCGTAACCAAGCGCCTCCAGTGCGGCAACCATCTGATCAGCCAGCGGGCGGTTGCCCTGAAACCCGTTGCCGACCCCCTCCAGGATCGCAACCGCCTGGGGCAATTGCTCGAGCCAGACCGCCAGCGCCGTTTCTGCATCCTGTGGCGTCGCCTCGCGCGGCAGATCCACCATCAACACAACCTCAAAACCAGAGGCACGGTGGGCGCGCATTTTCTCTGCCGCACGCGGATCGTTCGGATCCAGGGCAAAGGTCAGCGGATAGGGAAAATCGCGCAGGGCCTCGGCGCCAATCGCCTCTGCATCGTCGATCAAAACGATGGACATCAGCGCGCGATCCGGCTCCGGGGTAAAGGGCTCGGCGTTGGCCACAAACGGGGCAACCGTGGGCGCAGTTGTGGCAAGACCAGCTTGCTCTGCATCGCGCCCCACAAGACTGCCCGCAGGCGTGCCGATGCGCGGGCGCGCAACCGCTGCAACCTGGGTGCCATCTGTGGCGTCGCCGCCCTCTGCAGCATCCGCCTGTGGATCATCCGCGGCGTCTGTGCCTGCGTCTGCACCACCTGTCACCGTTGGCAGCGCGGCAATGCGGCTTGTTGGCTCCGAATTTGGGCCTGTATTTGGACCTGTGTTCTGATCAGGATCTTCACCTGTGCCAACCTCGCCCCCCGGCAACGATCCCACCGTGGCAGGCGCAGGCGTGCCCTGACCGGGCAGTAACGGGGCTGCTGCGGGTTGCGGCGCAGAGCTGAGCGACGGTGCCAGCTGCTCCGTCGCACCTGCCGATGTGACCCCATCAGATCGCGCTGTCTGGGACGCACCTGTCTGCGACGCACCTGTTTGCTGCGGTTCAGCGGCACCATCCGTGTCCGATGCACCCGCTGCCACATCTGCGGTAGCAGCGCCTTGGTTAACGCGCTCTGACCCCACATCCTCTGGCACCGGATCAGGCGCTGGTGGCTGAGCTGGCTCGGTTGCCACCACCAACGCCTGCTCGGCACCGGGTGCATCCGGCGCAGGCAGCGGCTCAACCGGGGTCACCTGGGCATCGCGACCCACATCGATCAGCGGCGCGCCGACGCCATCCGATACTGCAGCCACTGCACCGCCATCGGTGCCAACCTGTGGGCGCGCGCCACCAGATCTGTCGGCCTCCTCCAGCGCAAGCAGATCATCCTCCACCGCCTGTGCACCCAGCGCCGCAGGCGGCGTCTCCACCACATCCGGATCGGCACCGGTGCTGTCGACCGGCGTATCTGCAGCCACAGCCACCGGGCTTGGTTCCGGATCAGCGACACTGACATCAACGGATTGCGGCAACGGCACCGAGAGCGACCAGACCAGCGCCCCCGTAGCAGCCACCAAAGCCCCGAAACTCACGCCTCCCAGAAACCCTCGCATCGTTGTCCCGCCTCTCGCTGCCTTTTCTTTCGGTTACAGTCTTTTGGCCAGCCAGATCACGCCCCGTCAAGATGATCTGTATCCATCTTGTTGGGGTGATGTGGACTTGACGCTGCCGCGCAACCCTGAACATGTATGGTCTGACCACTATACTGCGGCGTGGCTCTGGCCCGCCAGCCCTTAAACGAGCTCCGCGAAGATGCTGCTGCTGATCGATAACTACGACTCCTTCACCTATAATCTCGTCCACTACCTCGGCGAATTGGGCGCGGAGGTGCAGGTGCACCGCAATGACGCCCTGAATGTGCAAGAGGCCATGGCGCTGAAGCCTGCGGGGATCCTGCTGTCGCCCGGTCCATGCGACCCCGATCAGGCCGGCATCTGCCTGGCCCTGACCGAAGCCGCCGCGGAAACGCGGACGCCGCTGATGGGGGTCTGCCTGGGCCATCAGACCATTGGGCAGGCCTTTGGCGGCAAAATCGTGCGCTGCAAGGACATCGTCCACGGCAAGATGGGCACGATGCATCACAAGGACACGGGCGTCTTCGCAGGTCTGCCCACCCCGTTTGAGGCCACGCGCTATCACTCGCTGGTGGTTGACCGAGAGAGCCTGCCAGACTGCCTGGAGATCACCGCAGAGCTGGACGATGGCACCATCATGGGGCTGCAGCACCGCGATCTGCCGATCCATGGCGTGCAGTTCCACCCCGAATCCATCGCCTCTGAACACGGCCACAAGCTGCTGCAGAATTTCCTCGATGTGATGCAGGTGCCCGCATGAGCCATGAAATGAAACCGCTGATTGATGCCGCCGCCGAAGGCCCGTTGAGCCGCACGCAGGCAGAGGCCGCTTTCAGCCATCTGTTTGAAGGCAACGCCACCCCCAGCCAGATGGGCGGACTGCTGATGGCGCTGCGCACCCGTGGCGAAACGGTGGATGAATACGCGGCCGCCGCTGCGGTGATGCGCGCCAAATGCAATCCCGTTGCAGCTCCGGATGGCGCCATGGACATCGTTGGCACCGGCGGTGATGGCAAAGGCACGTTGAACATCTCGACCGCCACCGCCTTTGTCGTGGCCGGTGCAGGAACCGTTGTGGCCAAACACGGCAATCGCAACCTGTCGTCCAAATCCGGCGCAGCAGACGCTCTGGGCCAGATGGGGATCAACGTGATGGTGGGCGCCCCCGTGGCCGAACAAGCCCTGCGCGAGGCCGGGATCTGTTTCATGATGGCGCCGATGCATCATCCGGCGATTGCCCATGTGATGCCCACACGGCAGGAATTGGGCACACGCACGATCTTTAACATCCTCGGCCCGCTGACAAATCCCGCTGGTGTGAAACGCCAGCTGACCGGCGCATTTTCCCGCGATCTGATCCGACCGATGGCCGAAACCCTGGGCCAGCTCGGGTCGGAACAAGCTTGGCTGGTGCATGGCTCGGATGGCACAGACGAGTTGACGATCACTGGCGTCAGCTGGGTCGCGGCCCTGTCGCAGGACGGCAGTGTTTCCGATATTGAGATCCATCCGGAGGACGCAGGCCTGCCCGTCCATCCGTTTGAGGCCATCGTTGGGGGCACGCCCGAAGAAAACGCGGTCGCGTTTACCGCGCTGCTGGACGGCGCGCCATCGGCCTATCGTGATGCGGTCTTGTTGAATTCTGCCGCCGCCCTGGTCGTGGCAGGCGCAGCAGATGATCTGAAAACCGGCGTCGACATGGCCCGCGTCAGCATCGACAGCGGCGCCGCCCGCGACAAGATCAAGGCGCTTGCCCGCATCACCACAGCCGCGGCTACATGAGCGCAGACCCCGCGGCACGACCAGACCTGTCGGATCTGACGGATCTCTCGGACCTGCCCGATCTTGGCGGGTGGGAGGATTTGCCATTTTTCCGCGATCGTTATCCCGCAATTATGGAACGGCTGGCGGCCGAACCAGGCGTGATCCTGCCCCCAGCAGAGCAGCGGCTGGCAGCGCTCCAACTGACACCGCCATCCTCGCTGCGCGTGGTGATCTTGGGTCAAGACCCCTACCCAACCCCGGGCCATGCCCATGGGCTGGCGTTTTCTGTCGCGCCCGAGGTTCATCCCTTGCCCCGTTCTTTGAACAATATATTCAAAGAGTTGGCAGATGATCTTGATATCCACCTCAACACTGGCGATCTGCGCGGGTGGGCGCGTCAGGGCGTGTTGCTGCTGAACACCGTGCTCAGCGTGCCCGCCGGAGAGGCGAACGGCCACAAGGACTTGGGCTGGCAGGAGTTGGCCCATCAGGTTCTGGCCCTATCCAGCCGACGGCCAACCGCTTATATTCTTTGGGGCAAACAGGCCCAAGGGCTTGAAAAACATATTCAACCGGGCGATCACCTCATCCTGAAGACCGCTCATCCTTCTCCTCTGTCGGCGCGGCGTGGCTTTTTCGGCTCGCGCCCCTTTTCGACAGTGAACCGCTGGCTGCACTCGCGAAATCAGCCGCAGATCGACTGGAACCCCTGACCGGAGGCCCCGCCATGACAGAAACCGTGCTGGACAAAATCAAAGCCTATAAACTGGAAGAGGTCGCCGCCGACAAAGCCGCCAAACCGCTGGAAGCCGTGGAGGCCGAAGCGCGTGAGGCCAGCCCCGTGCGCGGTTTTGCTGATGCGCTAACCCGCGCCAACCGAGACGGCTATGGTCTGATCGCAGAAATCAAGAAAGCAAGCCCCTCCAAGGGCCTGATCCGTGAGGATTTTCACCCCGCGGACCTCGCCAAAGCCTATGAGGCGGGCGGCGCCACCTGCCTGTCGGTTCTGACCGACACCCCCAGCTTTCAGGGCGCGAAATCCTTCCTGACGGAGGCGCGTGCTGCCTGCGCCCTGCCCGCGCTGCGCAAGGATTTCATGTATGATACCTATCAGGTCGCCGAGGCCCGTGCCCTTGGGGCGGATTGCATCCTGATCATCCTGGCTTCCGTCTCCGACAGCCAGGCCGCAGAGCTGGAGGCCGCCGCTTTCGAATGGGGCATGGACGTGTTGCTGGAGGTCCACGACGAAGAGGAGCTGCACCGCGCTTGTGCGTTGAAATCGCCCCTCTTGGGCATCAACAACCGCAATCTGAAGACATTCGAGACCACCCTGGACACCACAAGGACCCTGTCGCGTTTGGTGCCCGCCGACCGCACGATCGTCTGCGAAAGCGCGCTTTCGACACCTGCGGATCTGGCCGATATGGCGCGCTATGGTGCCCGGACCTTCCTGATCGGCGAAAGCCTGATGCGCCAGGAGGATGTAACAGCCGCCACCCGCCAGATCCTTGCCAATCCGCTGATGCCAGGAGCCATGTGATGGCTTTGACCCATTTTGATGGCAAGGGCGACGCCCATATGGTCGATGTCTCCGACAAGGCCGTGACCGCCCGCATCGCCACCGCCGAAGCTCACATCACCATGGCGCCTGAAACCTTTGATATCATTTCAGAAGGTCGCGCCCAAAAGGGCGATGTCCTGGCCGTGGCCCGTCTCGCAGGCATCATGGGTGCGAAGAAAACCCCAGATCTGATCCCGCTTTGTCACCCCCTGCCGGTGAGCAAAGTGTCAGTTGATTTGACCCTGGATCCGGACCTTCCTGGCGTCCGGCTGGAGGCCACGGTCAAGACCACGGGCCAGACAGGCGTGGAGATGGAGGCGCTGACCGCGGTCTCTACCGCTGCGTTGACCGTCTATGACATGGCCAAGGCCGTGGACAAGGCGATGGTCATCGGTGGCGTCCGTGTGATCCTGAAAGACGGCGGAAAATCAGGCCGTTACGAGGTATAAATGATCTCAGTCTCCAAAGCGCTGCAGGCGCTGCTCGATCTTGTTTCCCCGCTGGACAGCGAAACCGTACCATTGCGCGCGGCCGCTGGCCGTGTCCTCGCAGAGCCGGTTGTCGCCAAGCGGGATCAGCCGCCATTTGCCGCCTCCGCCATGGACGGGTACGCGGTCAAGGCGGCAGAGGTCGAACGCGACGCCATGTTCAAGGTCATCGGAGAGGCCGCTGCAGGCCATGGATTTGACGGGCGCGTCGGCGCCGGTCAGGCGGTGCGCATCTTCACCGGAGCTCCTGTCCCGGAGGGCGCTGATTTCGTTGTCATACAAGAGGATGTGACGCGAAGCGGATCCTTGATCACGATCACCGACACCCCCAGTGCACAAAGCAATATTCGCCCCAAGGGCGGGGATTTCAAAATCGGCGACAGCCTGTCGCCCCCCCGCCTCCTGACACCCGCGGATGTCGCCCTCATGGCGGCAATGAACATTGCTGAGGTTCCGGTCCGCCGCCGGCCCACCGTGGCGCTGATTTCAACTGGGGACGAGCTGGTGCTGCCCGGCGACACGCCTGGACCTGATCAGATCATCGCCTCCAACACCTTTGGCCTTGACGCGCTGCTGCGCGCCGCGGGCGCAACCCCGCGGATCCTGCCAATTGCGGGCGACACGGTGGGGGCGCTGCAAACCGCGCTGGAACTGGCGCAGGGCGCAGATCTGGTGATCACCATTGGTGGCGCCTCTGTTGGTGATCATGATCTGGTCGCGGGTGTAACCGAAACGCTGGGTATGTCGCGTGCATTTTACAAGGTCGCGATGCGCCCTGGCAAACCCCTGATGGCGGGTCACCTCGCGGGATCGGCCATGGTTGGACTGCCAGGAAACCCTGTTTCAGCAATGGTTTGCGGACATATCTTTATCTTGCCCATGGTGCGCAAGTTGCTCGGGTTGCCACCGCAATCCAATGCCCACCGCACCGCTCCGCTGGCTCATGACGTCGGGCCAAATGGTCCACGGGAGCATTACATGCGTGCCCGCCTGATTGACGGGGCGCTGCACGTCTTCGACGATCAGGACAGCTCGAAACTCGCGATCTTGGCGGATGCCAATGTCCTTGTTGTGCGCCCAAAACAGGACCCGGCACGCCAGTCCGGTGATGAGCTGTCGTATCTACCGATCTGATCGCGACCCAATCTGCGATGCCTAGCACTCCCGCGACGATCACGCGGGGCTTTCCCAGGCCACTTACCAACCACCGCGCCAGATTGCTGCGCGGCATGGGTCTACGCCATGTCTCTGGTGTTCTGCGAGTGTTTTGCGCCCCAAACCGACTGTCGAGAACATTCTGAATTGTCCGGTGTAGGTAACATGCCAATTGTCCGCTTCAGTTAGTACCGCAGCAGCCCAAATCGGAACGAGCCGTAGGCGACTGGAGATTTGGGCTGCTGCGTTCGCACGCGTCGAAGCGGG
>NZ_JAJDWC010000144.1 GCF_022825805.1 Phaeobacter sp. | reverse complement strand
ACCACCGCCCGCACCAAAGCGACGCGGCCGACCACCAAAAAAGGAGAAACTGATCGCAACAACCGGCTGATCACCGAGACCAGAAAGTGGGGAATTTTACTTCGCCACTTTTGGGGATTTTTGAAACGGCATTTACAGCCGATCAAGGCATAGCCAATCACAGCGGCATTCAGCCCGCCAATCATGCCCACAAGAATACCAATCGCTGCCATAGTCCGCCCTTTCTGTGGCTTGCCGCAGGCTTCCCTGCGCACAACCTAGAATAGGGTTAATTTTGACCAAATTATGCCCGCGACATGGCAGCGGTTGGAACAGCACTGTCGGGGTAGGGCCTGTGCGCCGGGCAATTGTAATGCGTTTGCAGCCCTTTACGTAGATCTTTGGTTGCTGGTGGTTTGGGCTGCGTTGCGGGTTGCGGGGGAAGAGGCTTGGGCCGGTTCTCCGCTTGAAGTATGGACGGGCGGAGCCCTCCGCTGCAACGAATGCTTCAAGGTTCAACGCCTACAAGGTTTCCCCTGGGGCGTGGCGCATAGTGGCACGGCCCGCGCCTGACCTTCCCATCATGCCGGAGGCATGCTTTCAGCATGACGAAGGCGCATCTGCGCTCTCACAATGTAAGACCTGGGCCTAGTAATGAGGGCTATGTGGCCTTGATTTCAGATTTTACCGTGAATCATAAGAGCCACGTCAAAAATCCGTCGCTGAAAGGCAGTATTGCTTGCGATCGGGGCAAAACCGCTCCTTTGAATGTGATCATCAAATCCCGTTAAAGTTGACAAGATGGAGGGCAGATAGTCTCCAAAAAGGTCATCGAATTCGCTCTTGAAATTGTCGTATTTCTGGTAGCTTTTTCCGGTAACGGCGCGTAGCCCAAGCCTCGCAAACCTGTCCCACATCGGATATTTTTCCGGCTGAGACATGCTCAGCACTTTACTGATCAGAGACAGTTGAGAGTTTGCTTCGTTGCCGTTTTCGCAGTGTTTCTTGAGAGACTTTTGAAGTTCTTCGGAAGCGCTCTCAAGGAACCCGGGGGTCTGGTGGTCGATACGTAAATTTGCCAAGAAAGTCTGCACTTCGGTTAGCGCACCTTTGGGCTCTTCCTGTGATGTCGTGCCGGGAATTCCCCTTGCTACTCCGTACTCGACTGTGAACTTTCTAAAAGTCCTCCAATTGCCAGACTTCAGCATTGGCAAGTTGTTCAATCCTGGATCGGCTTCGAACTGATCTTTCCAATCTTGCCAGTTGAGCCATGCGCGGAACACATGAGAATGATCGATTACCAGTTTTTGTGACATACTCGGTTTCTCAAAGAAAAGGCCCGCCAAAATAGACGGGCCTGTTGGTTTTTATCACCGCACAAATTTCTTGTGCTTCAGGCGCTTAGGCTCCAGGGCGTCTGGTCCCAACCGGCGTTTTTTGTCTTCTTCGTAATCCTCGAAGTTGCCCTCGAACCACTCCACATGGGCGTCGCCTTCAAACGCCAGGATGTGGGTACAGATCCGGTCGAGGAAGAAACGGTCGTGCGAAATCACCACGGCGCAGCCGGCGAAATCCACCAGCGCGTCTTCCAGTGCCCGCAGGGTTTCCACGTCCAGGTCGTTGGTCGGTTCGTCAAGCAGCAGCACGTTGCCGCCCTCTTTCAGCAGGCGCGCCATATGGACCCGGTTGCGCTCACCACCGGACAGCAGGCTCAGTTTCTTCTGCTGATCGCCGCCCTTGAAGTTGAACGAGGAGCAATAGGCGCGGGAATTGACCTGCGCATCACCCAGTTCGATGATCTCCGCGCCGCCAGAGATGGCTTCCCAGACGGTGTCATTGTCATCGAGATCATCGCGCGACTGATCCACATAGGACAGCTTCACGGTATCGCCGTATTCGACGGCACCGCCATCGGGCTGTTCCTGACCGGTCAGCATTTTGAACAGGGTCGATTTACCGGCGCCGTTGGGGCCGATCACACCGACGATGCCACCGGGCGGCAGATCAAAGGACAGGCTTTCGACCAGCTGTTTGTCACCGTAGTGTTTGGACAGGTTTTCGACCGCAATCACCTTGGAGCCGAGACGCGGACCATTGGGGATGACGATCTGGGCGCGGCCGACCTTTTCGCGTTCGGACTGGCTGGCCATTTCGTTGTAGGCCGCGATCCGGGCCTTGGATTTCGCCTGACGGGCCTTTTGACCCTGGCGCATCCACTCCAATTCGCGCTCCAGCGTTTTCTGCTTGGCTTTGTCTTCGCGCGCTTCCTGCTCCAGACGTTTGGCTTTCTGCTCCAGCCAGGCGGAGTAGTTGCCCTCGTAGGGGATGCCGCGGCCGCGGTCCAGTTCGAGGATCCAGCCGGTGATGTCATCGAGGAAATAGCGGTCGTGTGTGACGCAGAGGATGGTGCCCTTGTAGTCGATCAGGTGCTGCTGCAGCCAGGCGATGGTTTCGGCGTCCAGGTGGTTGGTCGGTTCGTCGAGGAGCAGCATGTCTGGCGCTTCGAGCAGCAGTTTGCACAGCGCAACGCGGCGTTTTTCACCACCCGAGAGATCGGCGATCTTGGCGTCATCCGGCGGGCAGCGCAGGGCTTCCATCGACACATCCACCTGGCTGTCGAGATCCCAGAGGTTGTCGGCGTCGATGGCGTCTTGCAGCTCCGTCATCTCCTCCATCAACTCGTCGGTGTAGTTCTCGGCCATCTCCACCGCGATCTGGTTGAAGCGGTCGACCTTGTCCTTCTTTTCCTTGACGCCGAGCATGACGTTTTCCCGCACGCTCAGGCTCTCGTCCAGCTGCGGCTCCTGCGGCAGATAGCCGACCTTGGCGCCTTCGGCAGCCCAGGCTTCGCCGGTGAAATCCGTGTCCAGCCCGGCCATGATCTTCATCAGGGTCGATTTACCGGCACCGTTGACGCCGACGACACCGATTTTCACACCGGGAAGAAAGGACAGGTGGATGTTTTCAAAGCATTTCTTGCCACCGGGGTAGGTCTTGGAGACCCCCTGCATGTGGTAGACGTACTGATAGGCGGCCATGGGACTGCTCCGTGATGGGGGAATTTCGCTGGCTGGTGTGATAGCGGATGGGCGGCGGCGGGGCAATGCGGGATGCGTGGTGCGCACCCTGAGTATCGGGTTATGCCAGTCTCTGGTTTTTGATCAGATGTAGTTTGCCCTTTGGGACCCGGCGCGCAGCGGCACGGCCCGCGCCCGAGTTTGTGCGTCGACAGCTGCCAATCATCCCGCGTCCGAACCGAGGGATGGTCGCGGAGCGCCCGCCCCGTGGGGGCGGTTCGGGCGCTGCCCGTGCAAAGCACGGGCACTTGATTTCAAATGAAATTGATGCCTCCAAGATGGCGCCTGGCGATTTGAGAAAGATAGGTTTTAAACTCTGTGTCCACGAGCGCGTCACCTTTTGGAATGTCTAAGGTGTGCTCTGAAGTTGGAGTGACATGGCCACATGAGATAGCCAATACATTACATACTGTTTTAAGCTGTCCATCTGGGTCTGCAGGCAAGCTTTCAGGAAGCTTGAAGAATTTTTGCAAATCGGAAAACACAGCACTCTCAGACATGATCTTAGAGAATAACACTGGATCCAATGTGTAAACGCAGATCAAACAGGCGAGCGCGACTTTGTATGCTCCGTTATTCCAATGAGTATCTGAAGATGCAGCAATGACGACGTTAGTTGCAATGTGCTCGGCGTCGCGTAGGGATACATCCGGTTTGAGAAAATACTGAACTAGTACTATGATTATGTCAGTTTCCACACGACCATTTGCGCCGATAGAATTAGCCGCCTTCTTAAAGTAGCGCGCGGCGACATCATTCCTCCCCCTTACTGAATCATATAACGGCAGATCAAAGCCGAATGTCACAAACTTTCGCAGGTAACGTGCAGCATCCACACCGCTCCCGTACCGCGCCCGGACGGAGTTCTGTAGCTCCTTCAAATTCACCCCCAACACAAAATGCACGCCGGGGACATTGAAGAAATGCTTGATGATCTCCAGCAGCGACAGCGCGTAGTCCGGGCGGCAGCGGTCCAGCTCGTCGATGACGATGACCAGCTTTCGTTGCGGTTCCCCATCTTCGCTAGGCTCCGTCAGTTCGGTCAGCGCCTCGCGAAACGCCTCCATCGCGGCAATCCGGGCGTCATGGGCGTTCCAGAACTTCACGGCTTCCTCGTCGCCCTTGCCGCTGTTCAAAAAGGCCTCGGCTTCGTCGCCTACAGCATTTGCAACAGCATCGCCCACATCGCTCAAAGCTTCGGTCGCGCCAAAAGTGGCGACAGAAGCCCCAATCCTGAGTGCGCCTTTGCCAATCGCCCAAGCCGCCTTTTTGATTTGCCTGCTACGTTCAGATTTTTGGCCTTCTTCTTGGCTTTCAGCACTTTCGAAACGCTTGGCAATTGCTCCGGTCAGCGCAATCAGCGGGTCATCCAGAAAATCATGCTCGAAGGCATCGAAATAGACGGTCTTCGTTTCTGAGTTGTGGTTCTTGTGCTCACCTACCCAGCATTTCAGAAAGAAACTCTTGCCCGACCCCCATGCGCCGTCCAACGCGATGACCATTGGGTCGTCGATGCGCTCCACCAGATCCGAGAGTTTTTTGCCGGTCGCTTCGCGGTCAAGCTGGTCATGATCGTCAAAGCCATCTTCATAAAGTTCGATTTTAGGTTCGGGCACAGTCAGGTGCATAGAGGCGTCCATTTTAATCAATCAATGCGTGTACTGAACTCCCTGCGCTGTGGAATGACAAGTGGGATCACCTTGCGTTCAACACCTGATTGATCTTGCCGGGAATCTATGTGCATCAATGCAGCCATGAGGATGGGGTTGCCACATATACGTGCGGGGATGACCGTTGGGCTGTTGGGGGGGTCGTTTGATCCGCCGCATCAGGGCCATCGCGCGATCAGCCTTGCGGCGCTGCGGCGGTTTGGGCTGGATCACCTGGTCTGGCTGGTCTCGCCCGGCAACCCGTTGAAAACGCGTCAGCCAGCGGCGCTGGAGCGACGGGTGCAAGCCTGCCGGGATTTGATCCAGCATCCGCGCATCCAGATCAGCGGGATCGAGGCAGACTGGGGCACGCGCTACACGGCGGAAACCCTGCGGTTGCTGCGCCAACGCCACCCTGGCGTGCGTTTTGTCTGGCTGATGGGTGCGGATAACCTGGCCGATTTTCACCGTTGGAAGGACTGGCAGCAGATCCTTGATACCGTGCCGGTGGGGGTTCTGGCGCGGCCCGGCGACCGGATTTCTGCGCGTCTGTCGCCTGCGGCTCGGCTCTATGCGCCTTATCGGCTGAAGGGCGGGCAAAGCCGTTTGTTGGCGCAGGCCATGGCCCCTGCCTGGTGCTTTGTGAATGTGCCCATGGTCAATGTCAGCTCGACCGAGATCCGCGCGCGCGGCGCGTGGGGCAAGACCTGAACGATCGGATTAGCGGCGCAACCTTGCAGAGGTCAGCCCCGCAGAGATCACCACCGCAAGTCCAATCCAGGTTAGCGAATCTGGCCATTGATCAAAGACCATCCACCCCAGAGACACTGCTGCCACCAGCTGGAAATAGACCAGCGGGGCCAGCCGCGATGCGGGCGCGCGGGCATAGGCAAACAGCAGCAGCAGATTGCCCAGCATTGAAAACCCGGCACTGCCAAAGGTCAGCGCCGCGACCTCAACCGATGGGATGGGCAGGGAGGCCAGCCCCAGAGGCAGGGTCAAGAGCGCGCTGATCGACAGCTGCGTCAGGCTCAATTCCAGCGGTCTGCCCAGATGCGACAGCCAGCGTGAGGTGGTCAGGAAGCCGCCGTAAAACACCCCGGCCATCACCGCCCAGATCAGGTTTGCAGAGCCGCCGAAACCCGGGCGCACCACCAGTAGAACGCCGCAAAAGCCAAGCGCCATCAACAGGCTGCGCGCCAGCGTGGCAGGCTCTCGCAGCAAGAACACGGATAGGACATAGCTGACGATGGGCCCGACGAAGAAGGCGGCAAACACATTGGCCAGCGGCTCGGTGCGCAGCGCCATCTGGATCGACACGATCCCGCCGCTCAGCAGGGCGGCGCGCAGCCAAAGGCGGCGGTCTTTCAGCAGGTGATATGCGCGGCGCGGCACAAAGGGCAGCACCAAAAAAGTGCCGATTGCAAACCGCGACCATGCCACGAAACCGGGGGTGGCTGCTCCGCTGGAAGTGAGAAGCTTGCCACAAAGGTCCCCGGCAGGGATCATTGACATGGCGACAAACATGATCATCACTGCTTTCACCATCGGGCCAGCGGTATCAGGCACCTTCGGAGAAGAAAAGAGGCAGATCTGCCGGTTAGGGCGATTGTTTTGCGGGTCTTTTTCGGTCTTGCCGTCTGCGGGGGCCGGTGCGTTTGTCGAACTGTAAGACGTTCATGAGATAGTATGGATATGATTTCGCGTCGCCTGTTTGTTCAATCTGCTCTTGCCGCTGCGCTTGGGGGACCTGCGCTGGCCAATGCGCCAGCGGTCTCGCTACGCCCTGTGGCCCGCGATCCGGCCAGTCTGATATCGGCAGGCGGCGGGCTGAAGGGGGTGTTGGCACGCGCCGGGCTGAGCGGGGAGGTCGCCTGCGCGGTCGCGGATGTAAAAACCGGCCTGCGGCTGGAGGCAGAAGGCGCGCAAAGCGCATTGCCACCGGCCAGTGTCGCCAAAGCGCTGACCGCGCTTTATGCGCTGGACACATTGGGGGCAGGGCATCGCTTTACCACGCAGTTGATCGCCACGGGCACGCTGAGCGGCGGCGTGCTGACGGGCGATCTGGTGCTGGTGGGGGGCGGGGATCCCATGCTCAACACCGACCATCTGGCACAGATGGCGCGCCAGTTGAAAACCGCAGGCCTGCGTGAGGTGCGTGGCAATTTCCGCTATTTCGAGGGGGCGTTGCCTGCCATCCACAGCATTGATCCGGACCAGCCGGATCACGTGGGCTACAGCCCGGCGCTGTCGGGTTTGGCGTTGAATTTCAACCGGGTGCATTTTGAATGGAAACGCGCCGGTCAGGGCTGGGCGGTGACGATGGATGCGCGCACGCAGAAATACCGCCCCGAGGTCGCGGTGGCGCAGATGGCCGTCGCCAAGCGCAAATTACCGGTCTACAGCTACCAGGATCGCAAGGGCGCGGATCACTGGACGGTCGCCAATGCCGCGCTGGGCAAAGGCGGCTCGCGCTGGTTGCCGGTGCGCAAACCCGGCGCCTATGCCGCGGATGTGCTGCGCACGATGGTGCGGGCCAACGGCATCGCCCTGCGCGCGCCCAAAGTGGCCAAGAACCGCCCCAATGGGCACGTGCTGGCGACCCACCAAAGCCCGCCGTTGGATGTGATGCTGAAGGCCACGCTGAAGTTTTCCAACAACCTGATGGCAGAGATGATCGGTCTTGCCGCCACCCAGGCCCGCGGTGGCAGGCCTCGCAGCCTGCGGGAGTCGGCAGCAGACATGAACCGCTGGGCGGCCGCGACCTATGGGGTGAAAGGGGCCAAACTGGTGGATCACTCGGGCCTTGGGGCGGCCTCCCGGATCACGGCGGCGGATATGGTGACGACCTTGATCGCGGCCCACCGACAGGGCGCGCTGAAACCGCTGCTGAAGGGGTTTGCCCTGCGCGACAGCAAAGGGCGCGTGGTCAAAAACCACCCGATCAAAGTGGCGGCCAAAACCGGCACGCTCAACTTCGTGTCCGGTCTTGGTGGGTTCATGACCGCAGCCGATGGCACCGAACTGGCATTTGCCATTTTCTCGGCGGACAAACGTGCCCGGGCCGGGATCAAGCGCGCCGACCGGGAACGCCCGCCGGGCGCGCGGTCCTGGAACCGGCAGGCCAAGCGGGTGCAGCAGCAGCTGATTGAGCGTTGGGGGCGGGTTTACGGCAGTTGACGGCCATCTGTTGACCCCCGCCTGACCGCACCCGCATCGGCAGCGCCAGGATAGGCCCCGACTGTTACCGCGCACTGTTACGCCGCAGCCGATCCTGTCGACTGCGGCGCTTATACTGTTCCGTTGTTTGGAGGTCAGACCATGTGTCGTGCGCGGGCGCCACGTTCGATGGCGGCGGCATGCAGCCGGTCGATGTTCAACTCGTAGCGGATTTCTTCCAGCAGGCGCAGTTCCGATTCCGTCAGGCTGCCATCTGCGGCGGCCACATCGCAGGCCAGCGCATAGGCTGTTTCAAACAAACGTTCGGGCAGGTCTTCGCGGATCAACCCGAACAGCGCGTCCAGGCCGTCTTCCTGCTCGAACAGATCAAACACAATCTGCGAGATCCGATTGACCCGGTCGATGTCGTAGGATGCAAAAACGGGCAGCATGTTCACAGCCGATTGGATTTTCACCAATTCGGCGGTCCGGATGTCCTCGTCCGAGGCGGAGATCGCTACCATCAGCGCGACAAGGCAATCCTGAGGAGACATGGGATGAGGGGAAGTTCCGGCCATTTGCAGTCCTTTTCCGGCTGAGTGTAAACCACAGGATATGGATGCGGCGTCAGCTGTTCAAGACAGGGCGCGTGGTTTTGTCGCTAACAAGCGATATGTCCGGTGTAGGTAACATGCGATCTGTCCGGTTTTATCATGTCTCCGAAAGGAGGCGTTATGAAGCGGACAGAAGTGTTACAGGAAGTTCGACTTATGAAGTTCGAAGACGTGTATTC
>NZ_JAJDWC010000047.1 GCF_022825805.1 Phaeobacter sp. | reverse complement strand
ACCACCGCCCGCACCAAAGCGACGCGGCCGACCACCAAAAAAGGAGAAACTGATCGCAACAACCGGCTGATCACCGAGACCAGAAAGTGGGGAATTTTACTTCGCCACTTTTGGGGATTTTTGAAACGGCATTTACAGCCGCAGCAAAGTGGCGCGGATCTCGGAACCGGACGCTAGAACAATGTGGGTAGCCATGTGGAAAACCCCGTGGGCAAGAGTGAGATTAGCTCAGGACGGTTTGTATGAATCTTGGGCCATTTCGCAAGCCGGGGAAGACTCCAAAAACTCAGTTTGCTTGCCGGCAGATTCGCCCTGAGAGGATAGGGATAACTTTCCAACAGTGGATAGTGCAGTTCCCCAAAAATCACCCCAATGTTATCCACGATCAATCTGGTCAATAAAACACGTGTTTTATCCTTGTTTTTATAGCTGCGACATTTGGTTTTACACAGTATATGGCCAAAGTCAGAAAAGTTGCTCACAGTGGGTATAAGTCGGTGGAAGAGTCACTTATCCACGTAAAAAAGAGCGCTCTACTAAAACATCATCCTTTAAAATTTCTTTATTTTAAGGGAGGGAAGCGCGAACCGAGAGGCACAGCCATGAATCTGAGCGATCTGCTCTTCGATCTTTATCCTTACGCTAAATCGCTGCACATCATGGCAGTGATGAGCTGGATGGCTGGTTTGTTCTATCTTCCACGTCTCTTTGTGTATCACGTGGAGCAGGCCCAGTCGGTGCCAGACAGCCTACCGATCTTCATCACGATGGAAGAGAAACTGCTAAGAGTGATTATGCGCCCTGCAATGGTCGTCAGCTGGCTTGCAGGCGGTGTAATGGTTCTAACCCCAGGATTGGTTGATTGGGGCTCTCTATGGCCCTGGAGCAAGGGGCTCAGCGTTATTGCAATGACATGGTTCCATCACTGGCTATTGGCGCGACACAAAGAGTTTGCAGCTGGCAACAATACGCGAACCGGTCGGAACTATCGGATCATGAATGAAGTCCCGACCATCTTGATGGTGGTCATCGTGGTTTCGGTCATTTTCAAGTTCTGAGGACGCATTTGACTCAGACTGGTTGAGCGATTAAACATCGACTCAAACGGGCCCGTCCGGGTTGCCGTATCTTCCTTATTATATGTCACACCTCTGCACTTCCGAGTGAGAAGGCAAAAGGCCGTATATTTATGACCCAGCAATCCCTTAATCTGTCCGATCTGAAGGCAAAAAGCCCGAAGGCTCTTTTGGCGATGGCCGAAGAGTTGGAGATCGAAAACGCCTCTACCATGCGTAAAGGCGAGATGATGTTCCAAATCCTGCGGGAACGCGCAGATGACGGTTGGGAAATTGCCGGCGACGGCGTGCTCGAAGTGCTTCAGGATGGGTTTGGGTTCTTGCGGTCGACCGAAGCGAACTACCTGCCGGGTCCTGACGATATCTATGTCTCTCCCGATATGATCCGTCAGTACAGCCTGCGCACCGGCGACACAGTCGAAGGTCTGATCAAAGCGCCGTTGGAAAATGAGCGGTACTTCGCGCTGACCAATGTGACGAAGATCAACTTCGAAGAACCGGAAAAAGCGCGCCACAAGATCGCCTTTGACAATTTGACCCCGCTTTACCCTGATGAACGTCTGAAGATGGAGATCGAAGATCCGACCATCAAGGACCGTTCCTCCCGGGTTATCGACTTGGTTGCGCCTATTGGTAAGGGGCAGCGTTCGCTGATCGTGGCGCCGCCGCGGACAGGTAAAACGGTGATCCTGCAGAACATCGCCAATTCGATCGAGAAAAACCATCCTGAGTGTTATCTGATCGTTCTGCTGATCGATGAACGCCCAGAAGAAGTCACCGATATGCAGCGCTCTGTGAAGGGTGAGGTTGTTTCATCCACCTTTGACGAACCTGCCACTCGCCACGTCGCCGTGTCCGAAATGGTCATCGAAAAAGCCAAGCGTTTGGTCGAACATAAACGAGATGTTGTTATTCTTCTTGATTCGATCACAAGACTTGGTAGGGCTTTCAACACTGTTGTTCCGTCTTCCGGTAAGGTTCTGACCGGTGGTGTGGATGCAAACGCCCTGCAGCGCCCCAAGCGTTTCTTTGGTGCGGCCCGGAATATCGAAGAGGGTGGATCTCTGACGATCATCGCGACCGCTCTGATCGATACTGGATCCCGCATGGATGAGGTCATCTTTGAAGAATTCAAAGGGACCGGTAACTCTGAAATCGTGCTGGATCGGAAAATTGCTGACAAGCGCGTCTTCCCGGCGATCGACATCCTCAAATCTGGTACCCGGAAAGAAGATCTCCTTGTCGACAAGGGGGATCTGGCAAAGACCTTTGTTCTGCGCCGTATCTTGAACCCTATGGGAACAACAGACGCGATTGAGTTCCTTTTGTCTAAGCTTAAACAAACAAAGACAAATTCTGAATTTTTCGACTCAATGAACACCTAATACCAAGGCAGGCCGGCACGAAAGGAAGGTCATCCAATGGACACGATTTTTGCGCTGGCCTCCGCTGCAGGGAAGGCCGGCGTTTCTGTCATTCGTCTCTCTGGTTCCAAGGCGGCTGATACTGCTGCAAAAATTTGCGGCGGTCCTTTGCCTGTGTCCGGGCGGTCGCTGCGTACGATTTCTGATCAGTCAGGGCAGCCAATTGACGAAGCATTGGTGTTGTCCTTCGCCAATCCAAACAGCTTCACCGGCGAAGATGTGGTTGAATTCCAAGTCCATGGAAGCGTCTCTGTGGTCTCTGCGGTGTTGGAACTGCTGCCCAAATTTGATGGCTTGCGCCTGGCAGAACCCGGTGAGTTCACCCGCCGTGCTTTGGAAAATGGAAAACTGGATCTCTCTCAGGTCGAAGCGCTTGCCGATTTGATTGACGCGGAGACCGAAGCACAACGCAAGCAAGCACAAACAGTTTTGTCAGGTGGGCTCGGCCAGTTGGCGGAACGCTGGCGGACTGATCTCATCCGTGCGGCGTCACTTATCGAAGTCACGATTGATTTCGCTGACGAAGAGGTCCCCGTGGATGTTACCCCAGAAGTTAGTGATCTTCTGTCTGGGGTCATCAACGACCTTCAAGCGCAAATGGCTGGCGTGCAGATCGCTGAACGTATCCGTACCGGTTTTGAGGTTGCGATCGTTGGTGAACCTAACGTCGGAAAATCAACCCTGCTAAATGCACTCGCCGGCCGCGAAGCTGCGATTACGTCCGAATATGCAGGCACGACACGCGATGTGATTGAGGTTCGTATGGACCTTGCGGGATTGCCTGTGACGCTGCTGGATACAGCTGGTATCCGCGAGACTGTTGATCCTGTTGAAGGGATCGGTATCGAGCTGGCCAAGAAACGCGCACAGGATGCTGATTTGCGCGTATTTCTGACTGAGGATGTGGACGCGATCGAATTTGCCCTTATGCCGGATGATATCGTCCTGCGACCAAAGGCGGATCTGTCAGACGATTGTGATCGCGCGATTTCTGGTAAGACCGGGCAGGGCGTGGACCAGCTGGTCGCTGATATCGCTACTATTTTGAAAGCACGCGCAAACACCGTGGGAATTGCAACGCGCGTTCGCCACCGCGATGCGATGAAAGCCGCGGCTGATCGGTTGCTGTCAGCGCAGGAAACCTTGAAACGGGGTCCTGAGTTCTATGATATAGCAGCAGAAGATATGCGTTCTGCGATTAGATCGCTAGAACTGCTTGTTGGTCGCGTCGGAGTGGAAAATCTCCTGGATGAAATCTTCTCGAGCTTCTGTTTGGGCAAATAAGGAGTGTTTCACGTGAAACATTCGGATTTTGATGTTGTTGTTGTTGGTGGCGGCCATGCGGGAAGCGAGGCTGCTCATGCAGCCGCGCGCATGGGGGCCCGTACCGCACTGGTCACGCTGTCCCATGATGGAATTGGCGTCATGTCATGCAATCCAGCAATCGGTGGCCTTGGAAAGGGACATCTGGTCCGTGAGATCGATGCCCTCGACGGGGTGATGGGCCGTGTCGCAGATAAAGCCGGTATCCAGTTTCGCCTTCTTAATCGACGGAAGGGACCGGCAGTTCAGGGGCCACGCGCGCAATCGGATCGCAAGATCTACCGTCAGGAAATGCTATCCGAGACGGAAGCGCAGCCAAACCTCGACATCGTGGTTGGCGAGGTGGTTGATCTGCTGATGGATGGCAACCGAATTTGCGGCGTCCAGCTCGCTGATGGAAGTGATATTTCTGCTCATGCTGTCGTTTTGACCTCTGGGACTTTCCTCCGCGGTGTGATCCATATCGGCGACATCGCCAAGTCCGGCGGCCGGATGGGCGACAAGGCCTCTGTACGGTTGGCGGAACGACTGGATGACTTTGCATTACCGCTTGGCCGGTTAAAGACCGGGACACCACCTAGGTTGGATGGCAAGACAATTGCCTGGGATAAGCTGGAGTGTCAGCCAGGTGACGATGATCCAACGTTTTTCAGTTTTCTAACTGATAAGGTCCATGCGCGTCAGGTTGATTGCGGCATTACTCACACCAACACCCACACTCACGATATTATTCGAGACAATCTTGAGCGATCTGCCATGTATGGGGGCCACATCGATGGCGTTGGTCCGCGATACTGTCCGTCGATCGAAGATAAGGTGGTCCGCTTCGCCGAAAAGACCAGCCATCAGATCTTCCTCGAACCTGAAGGCTTGGATGATAACACTGTCTATCCGAATGGTATTTCCACCAGTCTGCCTGTCGACATCCAAGAAGACTATGTGCGATCTATCTTTGGCTTGGAAAATGCGGTTATCCTGCAGCCTGGTTATGCCATCGAATACGACTATGTTGATCCGCGGGCGCTTGGACTGGATCTTAGCCTTAAATCGCATAGTGGATTGTATCTTGCCGGCCAAATCAACGGCACCACAGGGTATGAGGAAGCCGCAGCACAGGGTTTGGTTGCTGGCCTGAACGCTGCGCGGCTGGCAAAAGACTTGGAACCAGTAAGCTTCAGTCGTTCTGATAGCTATATTGGTGTGATGATCGATGACCTGACGACCAATGGAGTGACAGAACCCTATCGCATGTTTACATCGCGAGCAGAGTTCCGGTTGTCGTTGCGCGCTGACAATGCGGATCAGCGCCTGACTGGATTTGGTATCGATATTGGATGTGTTGGACCCAACCGTAAGGCTGTTTTTGAACAGAAGATGGAAAAGCTGTCGTCCGCCAGGACGATCATGGATGCTCAGGTCTTCACACCAAAGCAGATCAATGACGCCGGTATCACCGTCAATCACGACGGAAACAAGCGTACACTAACGGATGTCCTTGCTTTTCCGGATGTGTGTTTCGAAGACATCGTCGCGCTGCAACCTGATCTAGAGGGATATGACAGTGATACGCGCCGGCAGCTCGAGCGCGATGCGCTTTATGCGAACTATATCGCGCGTCAACAGCGAGAGATCGCGGCTTTGAAGCGAGATGAGGGACATCGGATTCCAGCTGGCTTTTCCTATAGCTTTGAAGGCCTGTCGAACGAATTGCGCGGAAAGTTGGAGCGCGCGCGGCCCGAAACGCTTGCACAAGCTGGCCGGATCGATGGCATGACGCCGGCGGCGCTTGCTCTAATCCTCGCTCGCTTGAGGAAGGGCGGATCAAATCTACAGGAGAAATCCGCGTGAGCGAGAGGATTGACGTCGGTGAGACCAATGTTTCACGTGAAACATATGAGCGTTTGAAACACTACGAGGCGTTGGTCCAGAAATGGTCCCCCAAGATCAATCTTGTTGCAAGAAGCACTTTATCCCAGGTTTGGGACCGGCATATCGTGGATTCCCTACAGGTATGCAGCGCGGTTGAACAACCCAATTGTTGGGTGGACATCGGTAGCGGTGGGGGATTCCCAGGCGTTGTCGTTGCAATATGGGCCGCAGAACATTGGCCCGAATGCGAAGTTGTGCTGATTGAAAGTGACCAGCGGAAATGCGCGTTTCTGCGAACAGCGTTGCGAGAATGCGGGGTTTCTGGAACTGTATTGTCCAAACGCATCGAACAGGTCCCATCGTTGCAGGCTGATGTGCTGTCAGCGAGAGCTTTGGCAGATCTTTCCCAGCTTCTTGAGTTTTCTGATCTGCACCTGAAACCAGGCGGCCAGTGCCTGTTTTTAAAGGGGGCACAGTGGAAAAAAGAAGTGGATAACGCTGAGAGGCAATGGCGTTTTGACTGGAAATCCAATAAAAGTTGGACAGAACCTGAGGCAGTTGTCCTAAGAATAAAGGGAGTGGCGCGTGTCTGATTTGTCCCGGCCGGTTGGGCCCCGCATCATTGCAGTTGCTAACCAGAAGGGCGGCGTCGGAAAAACGACCACAGCAATCAATCTCGCTGCCGGCTTGGTCGAAATTGGGTACCGTGTTCTGGTCGTCGACCTCGATCCTCAGGGGAATGCTTCTACAGGTTTGGGGATTGAGGCTTCAGATCGCTTTCGTACGACCTATGATCTTCTGATTGATGACGTTCCTTTGGCTGAAGTCATCAAGGAAACCGAAATCGAAGATCTTTGTATCATTCCAGCGACTGTTGATCTGAGCTCGGCTGATATTGAGCTGTTCAATAACGAAAAGCGCAGTTTTTTGCTGCATGATGCACTGCGCCAGCCGGCAATGGATGAATACGATTGGGATTATATTCTGATCGATTGTCCACCATCTTTGAATCTGTTGACAGTGAATGCCATGGTTGCGTCGCATTCTGTGTTGGTTCCACTGCAGAGTGAGTTTTTCGCTTTGGAAGGGGTGTCCCAGCTGATGCTGTCGATCCGAGAAGTGCGCCAAACTGCCAATCCGGATCTGCGGATCGAGGGGATTGTCCTGACGATGTTCGATCGACGGAACAATCTGTCGCAACAGGTGGAGCAAGACGCAAGAACCCATTTGGGTGAACTGGTGTTTGAAACCAAAATCCCAAGAAACGTGCGTGTTAGCGAAGCCCCTTCGTTTGCGCTGCCGGTTCTGAACTATGATACGAATTCGCTTGGGGCAAACGCCTATCGTGCCCTGGCAGAAGAACTGATTGCGAGACATCAGAAACTCGCAGCTTAAAAGCCGCATCTGGAGGCGCAGTAATGTCAGATAAAAAAAATAAACCTCGAGGATTGGGAAGAGGCTTGTCCGCTCTAATGGCCGATGTAAATCCGGAACCTGTCAGCACAGAAAAACAGGCAAATCGCAGCACCGAAGTTTTGGTGCCGATTGAAAAAGTGATCGCAAACCCGGATCAGCCGCGCCGGCAGTTCCTACAAGAAGACCTTGATGATCTAACCGCGTCGATCCGCGAAAAAGGTGTCTTGCAGCCGCTGATCGTGCGGCCACGACCCGGTGGACAGTACGAGATTGTGGCAGGTGAACGCCGTTGGCGCGCTGCGCAAGCAGCCCAGCTGCACGAAGTTCCTGTCCTGATCCGCGACTATTCTGATCTCGAAATGATGGAAGTTGCCATTATCGAGAACATCCAGCGTTCCGATCTGAACGCGATGGAAGAGGCGCAGAGCTATAAGCAACTGATGGACCGCTTTGGCCATACGCAAGAGAAAATGGCAGAGGCTTTGGGTAAAAGCCGCAGCCATATTGCCAACCTGGTTCGTCTGCTGCATTTGCCTGATGATGTGAGGACCTTGGTTCAGGAACGCAAATTGTCTGCCGGCCATGCGCGTGCGCTGATCACATCGGATAATGCATCTGACCTGGCAAAGAAAATCGTCAAAGGGGGATTGTCTGTTCGCGCGACGGAAGCTTTGGTCAAGAAAGATGCTGCAGGTTTGCAGGTGGCGACCGCCCGTCCAGCTAAGAAAAGTCCAGAAAAAGACGCAGACACGCGCGCCCTGGAAGGTGACTTGTCCGCAGCTCTTGGATTGAAAGTATCCATCGATCACCGCGCTGGCGGCGAAAGCGGTACAGTCACAATCAGCTACACCACATTGGATGAGTTGGACGATTTGTGCGGTCGTCTCAGCCGTTAGGACGAGACCAGATAAACAAAAGAACTGCGCTCAGAACCACAGCTTGAATGATCAATACGTGGTTAGGGGCGGAGAGTGCGATTGAGAGCAAGAAGACAGCGGCAACCGAAACAGTTGCCGCTTTTTTTGCGGCTGGTCGAATGGCGCCATTTTCGTTCCAGTCGGTGATCATTGGACCAAAGATCTGATGTTGGACCAACCAATCGTGCAGCCGATCAGATGACTTTGCAAAGAAGAAACTGGCCAGAAGAAGAAAGGGAACAGTGGGCAGGAGGGGCAGGGCAATGCCCAAGAACGCGAGACCAACGCAAAGCAGCCCGAGGGAGGTGTAGAGATATCGCATCCGATTATTCCACCAACAATTCGCGCAAGACTGCATTTAACACTGCTCTGCCGTCATGTGTGGCGGTCAATTGCCCGTCCTTTACGGTGATCATGCCAAGTTCGCTGAGATGTTGAACCCGGTCCGCCGACAGTGTGTGACCCGATATGTTGTGGAATC
The DNA here is from genome assembly GCF_022825805.1 of Phaeobacter sp. Lineage (GTDB taxonomy): Bacteria > Pseudomonadota > Alphaproteobacteria > Rhodobacterales > Rhodobacteraceae > Phaeobacter. The sequence goes on along the minus strand of NZ_JAJDWC010000047.1, from coordinate 16,942 downwards.
TCTCCATATCTAGTCCTTCCACCAGACGCATCCCCATCATCAGGAACTCTGCGCTGGTTTCGTCCTGTGATAGGGATTGGCGCAAGGATTCCCCTGATCCCGCTTCTGCCGCTGCGAGCCATTTGCCTGGTTGCAGATGCGTTTCGGTGCCATAGCGAACGCCGTTCATGGTTATACGCCCATGTGCACCAGGCCCGATACCGACATAGTCACCATAGCGCCAATAGATCAGATTGTGCCGCGACTCCGATCCCGGTTTGGCATGGTTTGAAACCTCATATGCCGGTAGGCCATGTGCATCACAGATGTCTTGGGTTGCGAGGTACATGTCCGCAGCATTGTCATCACTGGGTAGGTCTCGCAGAGTTCCGCGTTTATAACGGTCGCCAAAGGCAGTGCCATCTTCGATGGTCAACTGATAGAGCGACAGATGGTCAATCGTCATGGACAGGGCTTCGGTGAGTTCGGATTTCCAACTATCAAGGCTCTGGCCCTGCCGTGCGTAGATCAGATCGAAACTGACCCTATCAAAGCACTTTCGAGCCACATCAAACGCAGATTTGGCCTCCGCAACGCTGTGCATTCGTCCTAGTCGGTGCAGGTCGCGATCATTGAGCGCTTGAACACCCATGGAAATGCGGTTGACCCCAGCATCGCGATACCCGGCAAAGCGTCCGGCCTCTACCGATGTTGGATTTGCTTCAAGAGAGATTTCTATATCGTTGGAAAACGGCCATATTTCCCGTGCCGTTTCGATGACAGATGCCACTGTGTCTGGATGCATCAGGGAGGGCGTACCACCGCCAAAGAAGATCGTGTTCAGAACACGGCCTGACAGTTGCGCTCCTGCTCGCTGCAGTTCCCTACGGTAGGCAGCTGCCCATCTAGACTGATCAATGTTTGCCGTTACGTGGCTGTTAAAGTCGCAGTAGGGGCATTTGGCCTGACAAAAAGGCCAATGCACATAGAGACCAAACCCCCCATTGCGCCAGTCATCCACCGAAACAGGCCTTGACGAAACTGGCGACTGCTTTGCCGCGATGGCTGATCTTGTTCTTTTCCCAGCGGTCCATTTCTGCGCAGGTCTGGGTGTAACCATCCGGCTGGAACATAGGATCGTAGCCAAACCCGTCTGCTCCGCGAATTGGCCAGACGAGCTGACCTTCCATGACACCTTCGAAGACCTCGTCGTGACCATCCGGCCAGGCCAGCACCAATGTGCAGCGGAACTGGGCAAGACGCGGGTGCGCAGCATTCCTAGCTTCCAGCTCATTATGGGCGCGGGTCATGGCCATCAAAAAATCGCGACCATTCCCGGTTTCGGCCCAATCCGCCGTATAGACACCAGGGGCGCCGTCCAAAGCGTCGATTGTGATGCCGGAATCATCTGACAAGGCAGGCAGACCTGTGGCTTTCGCGGCCGCGTGGGCTTTAATCCGTGCATTACCAACAAAACTGTCTTCGGTTTCGTCTGGTTCGGGCAGGTTCATTTCACCCGCACCGATAACAGACACTCCAAACGGTTGGAGGAGATGAGTCATCTCCTCCAGTTTGCCCTTATTGTGGGTTGCGACCAGCAGGCGGTCGCCTTCAAACTTGCGGGTCATGCACAAGCAGCCTTTTGCATTTCTGCCAACTCCGCAGTGCCCTTGGCGGCAAGATCCATTAGGTTGTTCATTTGCTCACGGCTGAACACCGAACCTTCAGCGGACATCTGAACTTCGATCAATTTGCCCGAGCCAGTCATGATGAAATTGCCATCAACACCTGCTTCTGAATCTTCGGGGTAGTCGAGGTCCAGAACCGGCTGGCCGGCGTAGATGCCACAAGAGACAGCAGCAACAGGATCCATCAGCGGATCAATCGAGACATCGCCTGCCTTGATCAGTTTGTTCACAGCCAAGCGCAAAGCCACCCAACCGCCGGTGATCGCGGCGCAGCGTGTCCCACCATCAGCCTGCAATACATCGCAATCGATGCTGATCTGGCGTTCGCCGAGTGCGACGCGATCGACGCCTGCCCGCAGTGCGCGGCCGATCAGTCGCTGGATTTCAACAGTACGCCCGCCTTGTTTGCCCATGGCCGCCTCGCGTCTCATGCGTGTGTTTGTGGCCCGCGGCAGCATGCCGTATTCAGCAGTTACCCAGCCAAGTCCGCTTCCTTTGATGAACGGAGGGACCCGATCTTCGATGGTTGCGTTGCACAGAACATGGGTGTCGCCCATCTTGATCAGACAGGAACCCTCCGCATGTTTGGTAAAGCCGATTTCAATCGAAACGGAACGCATTTGATTGAGGTCTCGTCCAGAGGGGCGCATGGGATCATCCTTTGTTAGCTTACCCATCGGGATAGCGCCCGCAGGGATGGCGATGCAAGCAGCTTCGCGTTTTTCTCCGGTCACGGTGGGGCAACCGGTGTGAAGATCTGAAATGATGCCTTGCAGAAGATCGGCATTCACCACAAATATAGCCCAATGACCCATACAGACGATCTCTTGAAGGATATGAACGAACGGTCCCGAGATGTGTTTCGGGCAGTGGTTGAATCCTATCTTGAAAATGGTGATCCAGTTGGCAGCAGGACCCTCACACGGTCTCTGAATGAAAAGGTCAGCGCTGCAACTGTTCGCAATGTTATGCAGGATCTTGAATATCTTGGTCTGCTCGACAGCCCTCACACCAGTGCCGGCCGGATCCCAACCCAAATGGGCCTGCGTATGTTTGTGGATGGGCTCTTGGAAGTTGGCGATCTGGATGCAGAAGATCGGCAGAAGATTGATGAAACTCTAGGTGCCGACCGGTTTGGGGTCGGGGATATGCTGGACCGTGTTGGTGCGGCCTTATCTGGGGTTACCCATGGTGCCTCTTTGGTGTTGTCGCCAAAACACGAAGCGGAGATCCGTCATATCGAATTTGTCACCTTGGGCCATGATCGGGCGCTGGTGGTTCTGGTGTTTTCGGATGGTCACGTGGAAAACCGGTTGTTCAAGCCACCGCCGGGTCAGACGCCAAGTTCGATGCGCGAGGCTGCCAATTTCCTCAACTCCCTGATCGAAGGGCGCACACTGAGCGATGTGCGTGGTGTGATCCAGGAAGAGATTAAATCACGCCAGCAGCAGATCGACGTTCTTGCCCGTGACATGATCAAAAGTGGCCTTGCGGTTTGGGAAGCCGAGGACACGGACGCCGCCCGGCTGATTGTCCGGGGGCGGGCGAATCTGCTGTCCGAAAAAGGCGCTGCTGATGAGCTGGATCGCATTCGAAACCTGTTTGACGATCTCGAACGTAAACGGGACATCGAGGAATTCCTGCAGCTGACCGAAGATGGCGAAGGTGTGCGCATTTTTATTGGTTCCGAGAACAAACTTTTTTCAATTTCTGGTTCCTATTTGGTCGTCTCTCCTTATATGAACGCGGATCGAAAGATTATCGGCGCGGTTGGGGTGATTGGTCCGACGCGCCTGAACTACGGCCGGATCGTGCCGATTGTGGACTATACGGCGCAACTGGTCGGGAAGCTGTTTTCCGACCGGAGTTAGAGGTGAAAAATGGCAGAGCCCAAGAACGACGATTTTTTGGACGACATCACAGAAGCCGAAGCCGAAGAGCTTTCTGCACAGACAGATGAAATTGATGACGTGGATCTGGAGCTGGACAGTCTCCGGGCTGAACGTGACGAGTTGAAAGACCGTTTCATGCGCGCGCTTGCAGATGCGGAAAATGCGCGCAAACGCGGCGACAAGGCACGTCGGGAGGCTGAACAATACGGCGGATCCAAACTGGCACGGGATATGCTGCCGGTTTATGACAACATGAAACGTGCAATTGAATCCGCTGGCGATGAACAGCGTGAGGTTTCCGCGGCACTGATCGAAGGCGTTGAATTGACCATGCGCGCTTTGCTGGGGGTTTTCGAAAAGCATGGCATGGAGATCATCGCGCCCGAGGTGGGTGACCGGTTTGATCCGCAGGTCCATGAAGCCATGTTTGAGGCACCTGTACCCGGGACCAAAGCTGGCGACATCATCCAAGTGTCCGCCGAAGGTTTCATGCTGCACGACCGTTTGTTGCGGCCTGCGCAGGTTGGCGTATCCTCGACCCCTGCGAGCTGATCGCGACGCTGAGATCTGCAGATAACGGGCCGTCGGCCCGTGCCTGCGGCGCGAGTATTTTTGGAAAGATGACAGGCCAAGATGACAGGCCTGGACATATGGAAAACGGCCCCTTGGCATTCCAGGGTGGCCGTTTTTCTTTTTAGGTAGCGGCGTCTTTCAGGCGATAAAGAGCATCAAGAGCCTCGCGCGGGGACAGCTCGTCCGGATGAATATCCGACAGCATGGTTTCTATGACAGAGGGACCAGCTGCAGGTTTTGGTTGCGGCGCAGGCGCAGCTGCGAACAACGGCAGATCATCAATCTGGAGTTTCGAACCACCACCGCTGCGGCTGCTGTCTTCTAGCATGTCCAGAACATCTCGTGCGCGTGCGACAACGCTGGCGGGAAGACCGGCAAGTTGGGCCACCTGCACACCATAGGATCGGTCAGCTGCGCCTTTCTTGACCTCATGGAGGAAGATGACCTCACCCTCCCATTCTTTCACCGAAACGGTTGCATTGTCGACACCGCTGAGTTTCCCGGCCAGTTGTGTCAATTCGTGGTAATGGGTGGCAAACAAGGCACGAGACCGGTTGACCTCATGCAGGTGCTCCAGCGTGGCCCAAGCGATCGACAGACCATCATAGGTCGCCGTGCCGCGACCGATTTCATCGAGGATAACCAACGCACGGTCGTCCGCCTGATTGAGGATTGCCGCCGTTTCCACCATTTCCACCATAAAGGTCGAGCGGCCCCGTGCGAGATCGTCAGAGGCACCAACACGGCTGAACAGCTGGCTGACCAGACCGATATGCGCGCTATCGGCAGGAACGTAGCTGCCCATTTGTGCCAGGACTGCAATCAATGCGTTCTGGCGCAGAAAGGTCGATTTACCAGCCATATTCGGACCGGTCAGAAGCCAGACTGCGGCCCCCTCTGTGGCGCTGAGCGTGCAGTCGTTTGGGACGAACCCATGCCCGTTTTGTTGACGAAGCGCTTGTTCCACAACGGGGTGGCGCCCGCCGGATATGTCAAACATGCGTGACGCATCGACCACGGGGCGCTGCCAGTTTTCCCCTCGGGCAAGATCTGCCAAGGCGGTGACCAGATCCAGTTCTGCGAGGCCCCGAGCGGCAGCATTGAGTGGTGCTGCCGTCGCCAGGATCGCCCCAGATAGCGAGGAATAGAGCCGCTTTTCAATCTCCAGGGCGAGGTTTCCAGCATTCAGAATACGGGTTTCAATCTCGCTCAGCTCGACCGTTGTGAAACGTACCTGATTGGCGGTGGTCTGACGGTGGATATAGGTCTCCGACAGGGGCGCAGAGAGCATTTTGTCAGCATGTGTCGCGGTGGTTTCGATGAAGTAGCCCAGCACATTGTTATGCTTGATCTTCAGCGAGGTGATGCCTGTGTGATCAGAATATTTCTTTTGCAAAGCGGCGATGACGGATCGGCCTTCGTCCCGCAAGGTGCGGGCCTCATCAAGGTCGGCGTCATAGCCTGTCGCAATGAACCCACCGTCTCGTGCCAATAGTGGAGGTTCTGCGATCAATGCGGCATCAAGCAAAGGCAGCAGATCATCAAAGCCGGTGAGCGCGTCCAGCGCCTTTGCCAGCAGGTCTGGCAAGCTGTGTGTATCGCAGAGATGACGAATGGTTTCCGCCTGCTGCAGGGCGTTGCGTACAGCCGCCAAATCGCGTGGGCCCCCACGTTCGAGTGCGAGACGTGACAGGGCCCGATCCAAATCAGGCGTTTTGCGCAGGGCCGTTCGCAGATCGTCTGACAGCTGTGGTGCGGATACCGCAAAATCCAGGGCCGCCAATCGGGTCTGGATGGTGTCCAGATTGCGTGAAGGACTGGACAACCGCTGTTCCAGTAGCCGCGCACCAGCTGGCGTGACGGTGCGATCCACCACGGACAGCAAAGATCCGCTGCGACCGCCTGAGAGTGAGCGGGTCAGTTCCAGATTGCGCCGGGTGGCTGCATCAATTTGAACCACCCGGTCTTCGGCCTCTTGGACCGGCGGCTGAAGCAGCGGCAATTTGCCTTTTTGGGTGATCTCAAGATAATCGATCACGGCGCCCATAGCGGAGATCTCGGCACGGCTGAAGCTGCCAAAGGCGTCGAGCGCGGATACTTTGAACAGCTGGCAGACCCGTTTTTCTGCGGCTGTGCTGTCGAAGCTGGATTTGGCCAGTGGCGTGACCGGGATCTGATGATCGTCTGCGATTGGGCGCAGCTGGTCCAAACGATCATTGTCGGGCACCAACAGCTCCGACGGCGCCAGACGTGCCAATTCCGGAGAAAGCCGAACCTGCGCAAGGGGCATCACGTGAAACGCACCGGTTGAGATATCGGCCCAAGCCAAAGCGGCTTCATCCCGCAGTTCGCAATAGGCGGTTAGAAAATTGTGGCGCCTGGCTTCGAGCAGGGAGTCTTCGGTGATGGTGCCGGGGGTCACGAGCCGGACAACATCGCGTTTGACCACTGATTTAGAGCCACGTTTCTTGGCTTCTGCCGGGCTTTCGAGTTGTTCACCAACGGCGACACGAAATCCCTTTCGGATTAGCGTCAGCAAATAGCCTTCGGCGGAATGAACCGGTACACCACACATCGGAATGTCTGCACCATCATGTTTGCCCCGTTTCGTCAGTGCAATATCCAGCGCCTCGGCGGCGTTGACCGCATCTTCGAAAAACATCTCATAGAAATCGCCCATCCGATAAAACAGCAGAGCATCCGGGTACTGCGCCTTGATGTCGAGATATTGGGCCATCATGGGCGTGACTGTGGACACTGAACTGCTCCATTTGCGGGGATTTTTCTGGCGCGACCTTACAAATCAGCCGAGTGCGACGAAAGGTGAAAACGCAACTTCGTTGAGATGACCACTGGGCTGAGCTATGACGCAAGGGAGAGAGAGAGGACAAACCCCAGATGGCCAAGACCAAGATCACCAATGAAGAGGCACTTGCCTTTCACATGGAACCCAATCCCGGAAAATGGGAAATCAACGCAACGGTTCCGATGACCACGCAGCGGGATCTGTCGCTTGCGTATTCCCCTGGGGTCGCGGTTCCCTGTGAGGCAATCGCTGCCAATCCGGAAACTGCCTATGATTATACCAACAAGGGCAACCTGGTTGCGGTGATTTCAAATGGCACCGCGGTTCTGGGGCTTGGTAATCTGGGGGCCTTGGGGTCCAAACCGGTGATGGAAGGGAAATCCGTCCTGTTCAAACGGTTTGCGGATGTGAATTCCATCGATTTGGAACTGGATACCGAGGATCCGGATAAATTCATTGATGCGGTGAAGCTGATGGGCCCCACTTTTGGCGGCATCAATCTAGAAGACATCAAGGCGCCCGAATGTTTCATCATTGAACAGCGTCTGAAAGAAGAGATGGATATCCCCGTCTTTCACGATGACCAACACGGCACGGCGGTTATCTGCGCGGCCGGCCTGATCAATGCGCTGCATATCTCCGGCAAGAAAATCGAAGACGTGAAGATCGTGCTGAACGGGGCTGGTGCGGCGGGTATTGCCTGCATCGAACTGCTGAAAGCAATGGGCGCCCGGCATCAGAACTGCATCGTTTGCGACACCAAAGGCGTGATCTACCAGGGACGTACCGAAGGTATGAACCAGTGGAAATCTGCTCATGCAGTGCAAACGGAACTGCGCACCTTGGAAGAGGCCATGAAGGGTGCGGATGTTTTCCTCGGTGTGTCGGTCAAAGGCGCGGTAACGCAGGAGATGGTCAAATCGATGGCGGACAATCCCGTTATCTTTGCCATGGCGAACCCCGATCCGGAGATCACACCGGAAGAAGCCCATGAGGTGCGGGTGGATGCCATTGTTGCGACAGGACGGTCGGACTATCCCAACCAGGTGAACAACGTTCTGGGCTTCCCTTATCTATTCCGTGGGGCTTTGGATATTCATGCCCGGGCGATCAATGACGAGATGAAGATTGCCTGTGCCCATGCGCTTGCACATCTGGCGCGCGAGGATGTGCCTGACGAGGTTGCGCTGGCCTATGGCAAGTCGCTTTCCTTTGGTCGGGACTACATCATTCCGACCCCATTTGATCCCCGCTTGATCCACCGCATTCCACCAGCCGTGGCCAAAGCGGGTATGCACACCGGTGTGGCGCGTCGACCAATTATCGACATGGACGCTTATGAGCATGGGCTGCGTGGACGTATGGATCCAACGCAATCCATCCTACGTGGTTTGAACGCACGTGCGCGTGCTGCGCAATCGCGGATGATCTTTGCCGAAGGGGATGACCCTCGGGTGCTGCGGGCAGCGGTCACCTATCAGCGCTCTGGATTTGGCAAGGCGCTGGTTGTCGGGCGGCCCGAGGATGTCCGATCCAAGCTGGAAGCTGCCGGCATGGGCGATGCCGTCCGCGAATTGGAAATCGTGAATGCGGCCAACACGCAGCATTTCGATACCTATAAGGAGTTCCTGTACAAACGGCTTAACCGCAAAGGGTTTGATCGCAAGGATATCCACCGGCTTGTCGGGCGCGACCGCCACGTGTTCTCGGCACTGATGCTGGCCCATGGTCATGGTGATGGATTGGTGTCGGGTGCGACCCGCAAATCTGCCCATGTGTTGGATCGGATCAATCATGTGTTTGATGCGGATGCGGACAATGGGTCCGCCGGCGTGACAGCGCTTTTGCACAATGGTCGGATCGTGTTGATCGGTGACACCCTTGTGCATGAATGGCCTGACGAAAACGACCTGGCCAACATCGCAGAACACGCCGCTGGCGTTGCCCGTCACATGGGGCTGGAGCCGCGCGTTGCCTTTGTCAGCTTTTCGACCTTCGGCTATCCAGTATCGGAGCGAGCGGAAAAAATGCATATCGCCCCATCGGTTCTGGACCAGCGCGGTGTGGATTTTGAATACGAAGGTGAAATGACCGTTGATGTTGCGTTGAACGCCAAAGCGCAGGAAGCCTATCCGTTCCAGCGACTGACGGGCCCTGCGAACATCCTGATCGTGCCAGCGCGGCATTCGGCATCGATTTCGGTGAAACTGATGCAGGAAATGGGCGGCGCGACTGTTGTTGGTCCAATCCTTTCTGGTGTCGACAAGCCGATCCAGATCTGTTCGACCACGGCAACTGCAAACGACGTCTTGAACATGGCGGTTCTGGCCGCGTGTAATATCGGGTGATCTGATGACGATCTGGAATCTGGGCTCTATCAACGCCGATATGATCTATGCACTGCCTCATATGCCACAGCCAGGGGAGACCCTGGCCGCTGAGGGGCTGGAGCAGTTTCTGGGCGGCAAAGGCGCCAATATGTCGGTCGCTGCCGCCCGTGCGGGTAGCCACGTGTGCCATCTTGGGGCTGTTGGTCGTGATGGGGATTGGGCTGTGACCCGGTTGTTGGAATATGGCGTTGATACGCGCCATATCGCCCGTCTGGAGACATCAACCGGCCCTGCAATCATTGCCGTCGACCCCACGGGTGAAAACCAGATCATTTTGCTCCCCGGAGCCAACAGGATGATTTCTGCAGATCAGATCGGAGCCGCGCTGTCCTCTGCCAACGCAGGTGACATTCTGGTGATGCAGAATGAAACCAATATGCAGGCAGAGGCGGCCAAAATGGGTCGTGATCTTGGGCTCAAGGTTGCATATGCCGCGGCCCCGTTCGATGTGGATGCCGTTCAGGCGGTTTTGCCCTATCTGGACTATCTCTTCCTGAACGAGGTGGAAGCAGATCAGTTGCAGCAAGCAACAGGACAGGCCCCCGACGCGCTGGGCGTTGCGGATGTGATTGTGACTCTAGGGGCGAAAGGGGCCCGCCACTTCGATACCCGTGCCGGCACGGTGAAAGAGGTCGCAGCCCATAAGGTGGTGCCCGTTGATACAACCGGCGCTGGTGATACGTTCACGGGATATGTTCTGTCGTCACTGGATCGCGGTCTGCCGATCGAACAGGCGATGTCACAAGCCAATCGGGCCGCAGCGCTGATGGTGATGCGCAAAGGAACCGCAGACGTCATTCCGGATCTGAAGGATGTGCAGGACGCCAGTTTTTGACTGGGTTTAAAAACACAAAAGGCGCGGGAATAACCGCGCCTTTTGATTGAAATGGGTCGGCGTTACTTCGCGAAGGGCGCCGAATCGCCCCACAATTGTTGCACCCGGGCATCGCGACCACAGGCGAGCCGATAGCGTTTATAGGCCTCTGACTGGCGCTTGGGTCCAAAGCGGGTGAACACCAGTTTTTTGCCTTTGTAGTAGTCCTGATGGTAGGCCTCGGCAGGGTAGAACTGAGCGGCATCAAGAACAGGTGTGACAATCTCTTGACCCAAAGCCGCCTGTGCCTCGGCCTTTGCGGTTTGTGCGAGTTGTTTTTCCGACGGGTTCGACACAAATATCGCAGAGCGGTAGCTGTCACCACGGTCGCAGAATTGTCCACCAGCGTCTGTTGGGTCGATTGACCGCAAGAACATATTCAGGAGCGTTTCGCGGTTGACCTGTGCGGGATCGAAATGGATCTGTACCGCTTCGTAGTGGCCGGTGTTGCCGCCAGTTACCTGTTTGTAGGTCGGCGCTTCTGTCGTACCGCCGGTGTAGCCCGAAATCACTGACCGGACGCCAGGGACGCTTTCGAAATCACTTTCGACGCACCAGAAACAGCCACCTGCGACTGTCAGGGTTTCTGTGGCCTGCGCGTGGGCCTCGTGCCCTTTGATCAAAAACCCCAGCAGCATGAAAAGGGTTAGAAAGACGGGTTTCACAGTGTCTTTGCAACGCATTTCAATCTCCTTTTTGCTCACACTGCCTGTCCGGGTTCGGGTTCACAATGTGATGTCATGGATTGTCACGGATAGGTGAGACGCGGTGAGGGTAAGTTACCTCTTGGAAATTGGATCCAATCCTTCTAGCGTTCCCAGAACAGGGAGGGCAGCATGTCAGAAAAGATGAGCACGCATCAGGCTGAGGAAGATCAGCGAAACGAAAATATCCTGATTTATCTGAATGGTGAGATTGTACCCAAGGCCGACGCCAAGGTGAGTGTGTATGACAGCGGGTTCATGCTCGGTGATGGTGTCTGGGAGGGGTTACGGCTCTATAATGGGTGTTGGGCCTTTGTCGATGAGCACCTGAACCGTCTGTTCGAAGCGGCCAAAGCCATTGATCTGGATATTGGCAAAACGCCTGCTGAGGTGATGCAGGCGATCAAGGACACACAGTCTGCAAACAAAATGACAACGGATGCCCATGCACGGCTGATGGTGACACGTGGGGTCAAGACGAGACCGTTTCAACACCCGTCGTTGTCTCAACAAGGGCCAACGTTTACCATTATTATGGAGCATTCGCGTCCGAATTTGCCCCGACCCATCCGCCTGGCGACGGTTCCGCATCTGCGGGGGCTGCCGATGACCCAAGATCCCAAATTGAACTCACATTCGAAATTGAACTGCATTCTGGCCTGCATTGCCGCTGAAAAGGCAGGCGCTGACGAGGGGCTGATGTTGGATGTGAATGGATTTGTGAACACCACTAATGCCTGCAACTTCTTTATCGTGCGCAAAGGGGAAGTTTGGACCTCTACAGGCGATTACTGCATGAACGGGATCACACGGCAAAAAGTGATTGATCTTTGCCGTGCCAACGACATTCCGGTTTATGAGCGGAATTTCTCCTTGGTGGACACTTACGGCGCTGAAGAGGCGTTTTTGACGGGAACATTTGGCGCGCAGACCCCAGTAGGCGATATCGACGGACGCCAGATTGGAACCGGTGAGATGGGGCCAATGACCCAGAAAATCCGTGCCTTGTACAAAGATCTGATCGAACAGGAGTGCAGCTGATGCGGATCGCGATGTGGTCTGGACCACGAAACCTGTCTACCGCGATGATGTATGCCTTCGGCAATCGCGGGGATTGCGCTGTTGTGGATGAACCCTTCTACGCAGCCTACCTGAGCAAGACCGGGCTGGAACACCCCATGCGGTCAGAGATACTGGAAAGCCAATCCCAAGATGCCGAAGCTGTGGCGGGTGGGTTGCTTGGGCCGGTCCCGGCGGCGAAACCGTATTATTATCAGAAGCATATGACTCAGCATATGATCGATGGCGTGCCGCGTGATTGGATGAGAGAAGTGACCAACATCTTTCTTATCCGCCATCCCGCGCGGGTTATTGCCTCCTATGCGGCAAAGCGCGAAAGCCCGACACTGGACGATATCGGGTTCCGGCAGCAGGCGGAGCTGTTCGATCAAGTCAATGCGTGGGGGCAAGAACCCGTCGTGATCGATAGCCATGACATCCGTGAAGATCCCGCAACCAAACTGGAGCAACTCTGCGAGCGTATTGGGGTGCCATTTTCACCCAAGATGCTGAGCTGGCCACAGGGAGGGCACAAAGACGATGGCGTCTGGGCAGCCCACTGGTACGGCGCGGTTTGGAAATCGACGGGGTTTGCGGGCACAGAAGGTGACGTGCCGGAGGTGCCTGAGCATCTGCAACCCGTTCTGGCGGCGGCGATGCCCTATTACGAGCGTCTGCAAGCAGTGAAAATTTGATACAGCAAGGGGGCTCTGCCCCCTCGCGCCCAAGGCGCTTCACCCCCGGAGTATTTTTAGAAAGATGACGCCGGTTAGGTAGCGGTTGATACCTAACGTGTGGCACAGCATCAGCTGATCAGTTTTCCCAGTTTCAGGGCCACAGCCATGTCACCAGAAACCTTTAGTTTTCCGGTCATTACACCTGCCGCTGGGTTCAGTTTGCCGGTCAGGAGTTTGCTCAGGTTTTCAGGGCTGATGCGGATGGTGCAATCGGTGTCCTGGTCAGCGGTGCTGGCAGCGCCATCAGCCAGAACGATCACGCCTGATGCGCCACAATCGAATTTCAGTGAACCTTCAAATGATCTTCCTGCCAACCCGTGGTCGATGCGTTCCGCCAAAGTGTGAAGGTCCATTGTGTCCCCTGTCGTGCTGATCCTGCGCTGTCACAAAGGGGTAGGTCGGCCCGGTTGCGTGATCAAGGGTGACCCAGCGACATCCATTCGCGGGACTGAGTCACTGCGCATGATATGCGGACAAGCCGCACATTGGCGAACCCGCCGTACATTTACGAACCAAATGGGCCGTTACGCCAATTCAGAAAGCGTCTGTGGGCAGGGGCTTTGCTTGTAAAATGTGCTGAGGACGGCGGCAAATTGCTCTGGTGCGTTAGGCACCGCTGCAAAAAGGGTCATGGAAGAGCGCAGTTTTTTGGCATCACCCGGACCAAAGATCTCCTCAGCCTCCTGACCGGCATGCGTGAGCAGGAGGTCACAGACCTCCACCAGACGACTGCGTAGAACATCATGGGCCAGATAGGCCTGCGCCTCTGAGAGGTCCTCGATCCCGTAGAGCTGCGCCATGTGGGACTGACCGAGATTGGCCAGTTGCGGGAAGACAAACCACATCCAATGGCTTGTCTTCCGGCCTGTTTTCAATTCTGCCAGAACATCCGCCCAAACGGTGTCCTGAGCTTCGACGAACATCTCAAGCTCTTCTGCGAAATCATCTTCGAAATCGCCATCGATATCGTCGTAAGCGCTCATCCCTTCAGGCGACGTTCGCGAGCAGCAAGCAGCTTCAGGCGCAGAGCGTTCAGCTGGATGAAGCCAGCCGCATCTTTTTGATCATAGGCGCCAGCGTCTTCTTCGAAGGTCACGTGTGCTTCGGAGTAGAGCGAGTGATCCGACCAGCGGCCGACGGTGGTGGCCAAGCCTTTGTAGAGTTTCAGGCGCACGGTGCCTGTTACATGCTCCTGGCTCTTGTCGATAGCGGCCTGCAGCATTTCGCGTTCCGGCGAGTACCAGAAACCATTGTAGATCAGCTCTGCATATTGCGGCATCAGCTGGTCTTTCAGATGCATGGCGCCACGGTCCATGGTGATGGATTCGATGCCGCGGTGCGCTTCGAGCAGGATGGTGCCACCGGGCGTCTCATAGATACCACGGGATTTCATACCAACAAAGCGGCCTTCGACGAGGTCGAGACGACCAATACCGTGTTTGCCGCCGTATTCATTCAGCTTTGTCAGAATGGTTGCTGGCGACATGGCTTCGCCATTGATGCTCACGGGATCGCCTTTTTCGAAGCCGATTTCGATGAACTCAGGCTCGTTCGGCGCGTCTTCCGGGTGCACTGTGCGCTGATAGACATAGTCTGGCGCCGCGACAGCCGGATCTTCGAGGACTTTACCTTCGGAAGAGGTGTGCAACAGGTTGGCGTCCACAGAGAACGGCGCTTCGCCACGTTTGTCTTTGGCGATTGGGATCTGATGGGCTTCGGCAAATTCCAGCAGTTTGGTCCGCGAGGACAGATCCCACTCCCGCCAGGGGGCGATGACCTTGATGTCTGGGTTCAGCGCATAGGCGGCCAGTTCAAAGCGGACCTGATCGTTGCCTTTGCCGGTGGCGCCATGGGCGACGGCGTCTGCGCCGGTGGCTTCTGCAATCTCGACCAGACGTTTGGAGATCAAGGGACGGGCAATGGAGGTGCCCAGGAGATACAGCCCCTCGTAGACCGCATTGGCGCGGAACATCGGGAACACGAAATCGCGCACGAATTCTTCGCGCACATCTTCGATGAAGATGTTTTCAGGGCTGATGCCGAGCATCTCGGCCTTTTGACGGGCTGGGTCCAGTTCTTCGCCCTGACCGAGATCTGCGGTGAAGGTGACAACCTCGCAGCCGTATTCGGTCTGCAGCCATTTCAGGATGATCGATGTATCAAGGCCGCCGGAGTAGGCCAGCACAACTTTCTTGGGCGCGGACATGGGTTTTCCTCTTGATCAGAACGCCAGCGGCCTATCCGGTTTTTCCGGGAAGGGCAAGGTTTTCCCCGTTTCGGAACCATCAGTTTGTCAATTCGGGTGCAGTCGCTGACTGTCCTTGGTTTTGGTGGGCGGTTCCAATGATTGGCAGGCAGCTTTTCTCTGGTCTGTTGGGCACGCATGGGCGTAGGGCACAGGCTCTGACCAGATGAGGATTTCGCGGCCACGGTGGGGTGCCAGCGGACCGGTTTTGGTATTCTTATGTATGCTTTGAACCTGCCTCTTGCCTTGCAGGCGGGGTTGCGCCACTGAAGTGGTATGACTGATTTCCCAACCCAGGCCCGCGCGGCCGAGGCGGCGATGCGCGATGTGTTTCCGCCCACGCCGTTGCAACGAAATGCTCTGTTGTCAGAGCGATTCAACGCTGAGATCTATTTGAAGCGTGAGGATCTGAGTCCTGTCCGCTCCTACAAGATTCGCGGCGCATTCAATGCCATGCGCAAGCAGATGGGGCAGGAGCTTTTTGTCTGCGCATCTGCCGGCAATCACGCCCAGGGCGTGGCCTATATGTGCCGAGAGCTGGGAAAGCGCGGCGTGATCTTCATGCCCGTCACAACACCGCAGCAGAAGATCCAAAAGACCAGGATGTTTGGTGGAGAATCCGTCGAAATCCATCTCATCGGGGATTATTTTGACGACACGCTTGCCGCCGCAAAAAGCTGGTGTGACCGTGAAGGCGGCCATTTTCTTTCGCCATTTGACGATGCGGATGTCATCGAAGGCCAATCGTCTATCGCGGTGGAGATCGAACAACAGCTGGGCCGAACACCTGATCATGTCATGTTGCCTGTGGGTGGCGGCGGCATGTCATCAGGCGTGGCTCGCTGGTTTGAAGATCGGGTTCACTGTCTGTTTGCGGAACCTGCGGGTGGGGCTTGTTTGCGTGCCGCGCTTGCGGCGGGGGCACCTGTCTCGCTTGACCATGTGGATACGTTTGTCGATGGCGCGGCAGTGGGGCGGATCGGCGCGCAGCCCTTCGATGTTCTTAAACAGGTGCCAGTGTCGGATGTCTTGACGATTGAAGAGGACCGGATCTGCACCACAATGCTGGAAATGCTGAATGTCGAAGGCATCGTTCTGGAGCCAGCGGGGGCATTGGCAGTTGAGGCGCTGAAAGACGTCCGATCCTGGATTCGCGGCAAAACGGTTGTCTGCCTGACGTCCGGTGGCAATTTTGACTTTGAACGCTTGCCGGAGGTCAAAGAGCGAGCCCAGCGGTATATGGGGCTGAAAAAATACTTCCTCCTACGACTGCCGCAGCGGCCCGGTGCCTTGAAGGAATTCCTCGGCATCCTTGGGCCAGAAGATGATATTGCAAGATTTGAATATATGAAAAAATCGGCCCGAAATTTCGGTTCCGTTCTTATTGGGATCGAAACCAAACGATCAGAAAATTTCGTAGATCTATGCGCGCGCTTGGATAACGCTGGGTTTGCCTACACTGACATCACGAACGATGAAACTCTGTCCCAGTTCGTGATCTGATACCCTGGCTTAAAGCTGATTTGATTGCTCGCGCAGGAATTCTTCTTTCGAGGCCTGATAGCTGGCAATGATTTCGGGCACGTTCACCGAATTGGCCTCGCCCTGGGCGGACATACGTTCGCCGTGTTGACACAAGCTGGAGAAGTGTTGAAAGCCAAGATTGAGTGCGCTGCCTTTCAGGAAGTGGAGATCCTGTTCCAGTGCTGACCGGTCTGGGTTGTTCAGTTTCTCAATCACGCCTTCGACTTCTTCGAGGAAGATTTCCACGACTTCTGCAAAGTCTTCGGGGCCAACTTCGTCTTGGAGCTCTTTAACCCTTGGCCAATCAATCATAGTACCAACCTTATTTCATATCTGTCGAGAACATTCTGAATTGTCCGGTGTAGGTAACATGCCAATTGTCCGCTTCAGTTAGTACCGCAGCAGCCCAAATCGGAACGAGCCGTAGGCGACTGGAGATTTGGGCTGCTGCGTTCGCACGCGTCGAAGCGG
>NZ_JAJDWC010000162.1 GCF_022825805.1 Phaeobacter sp. | reverse complement strand
ACCGCTCTTTACGACGCGATCAACGCGGACACCTCACAAAACACGCCAAACTGATCTGATCGGTCTTCAAGCAGATGTCAGTGATCTACAAACATACCCAATCCTGTGGGACCCCGTGTACCTTTATGCCGATAGACCCGAAGAGCGACGCGAGCAACTGCAACTCCATCTGTTGCTGCGCCGCGTCCTTCAGTTCCGAGATACGCAACAGCGGATTGTATCGATGGGTCCGGCGATCCTCAAAATCCGCGGGTGCAAAACGGAAGATTTTATCTCCCTGCTTGCGCCGGTGCCGCGCCGTGGCCTCAAAGTTTTCGCCTTTCACGTCCAACACTACGGCAGAACCTTCCCATGTAAGGAGATTCGGGATCACGAAACCAGTGGTCTTACCTCTGCCCGTCGGCGCGACGATCAGAGCATGCGGGAACGTCTTTGCGACAAGGTATCTGCCCCTGCGCCTCGGCTTGGACATCTTGCCCAGTATAAAGCCTGTGCCGGGCTTGCCGAAGAATCCGTTTTTCGAAAGCTCGCCGCTTTTCTGCCAATGGGTCAGGCCGAACTTTGTCAATGCCGATCCTGATACCGCAATGCTCATCAACAGACCTGCGATGCCAAATCCGGCCATGATCAGGTTCACGAGGCGAAAGTCATCAGGCCGATAGTCCCGCAGGTAGAAGTAGTTTTCAGCGAGATAGAAAAAGTCGATATCCGCTTGGAAGCCCAAGTCTTTGAAGGTCAGGACAGCGGACGACACGACATAGCCGATGGCGACGACCACCAGCGTAAGAAGAAAAACGCCAAAGGCGATACGACCCTTACCCATGGACTGGCCCTCCTTCGAGCTCAGAGTCGACCAAACGGTCCTTTTGAAGTTCGTACTGTTCTTCGGCAATCTCCTGCACGACCTCTCTATAGGCTTCCGAATTCGCCGTTGCCGCGTCCGATTGGAGATAGGCTTTTGCTGCGTAGAGCCGGTCTAGGCGGTCGTCCGACAGATTCTCCAACGCATCGCTGTCACCCTCGCGCAACCGCTCGATCTGCGCGACATCAAGCTCACGCTCGATCTGTTCACGATAGCTGAGGCGCTGTTCATCGGTTGCCAGCGACGGCGACACATCGTCCGACCGCTCGTGTTCCACCACGCGCCGGATTTCTGCATTGTCGATCCCTTGAGATTGATAGGGCTGCATCGCAAACCTAAACTCTCTGCGCCGCTCAATTTCGAACTCGTCAGCCTTCTCGTCACGGCTGAAATACCCTTCGTCATGGATCGACATGAATTCGCGCGTATCGTCACGCTGAAGACCGTCGAGCATCTGGTTGCCATACTTGTCGGCAGTATCACGCAAGATCGCATCGGCCCGCCGCGCTTCTTCTGGGCTTAGCTCACCGTTCTGACGGTCGAGCGAAAGTCGGGTGAACTCCGTCGCCAACGCCACACGCTGTTGTGTACTACCCCCATTTGCTTCCAACAAATAACGCTCTCTAACCAGTTGCTCAAACCGATCATCGGTGTAAGCCCGGCCATCGTCATTTGCGCCCTGTCGCACGTTGGTCTCAATCTCTGCGACCAGCTCGCGCCGCTCTGCCGCCGAAATACCGTCTGCCTCGGCCTGACGGATGCCATTGTCCAGCCGGTTTGCTTCAAGCGCAGCTTCGCGTGCCGTGGCATTCTCAGCCTCTTCAAGCTCGGCCTGGCGCAACTCCTGCTCGTTGTTCAAGCGGAAGCTCGTCTCATAGGTGTCACCCAAGCCTCGGGCGACGTGATCAGGCATATCCGGGTAACGCTCCTTGAAGTCGGACGCGACGGCCTCGGAAATGCTCTGATTGGCGGGCGCGCGGTCAAGAATGACCTCAATCTCACGATCAAGTCGATCCGCAAGCTCCTGATCTGTGATCCGCCCCCTGCCCTCTTCGTCGGCCCGATACACCGCACCAGGATCGGAGAGAATTTCGGGACGCGTTTCGAGATATTCCCGCTGCTCTGCCTCAATCCGGTCAAACGCGCGGTTTTCAATCTCAACGGCGCGGGCCTGAAGCTGCGCTTCGTTGACCCCCTGCCCTCTCAATTCCTGGCGCACAGCCCGCGTGGTATCGTCCAGACGCTCCTGATCAAAGTGGAAACGGATTTCGCGCGCCTCTTCAATCACGCCGTCATCGCGCAACACCTCCGCCCTTTCAAGCACGGTGCCCAACTCAACATGCACCTGGTTCAGCCGGTCGCGCGCAACCTCAAGATCGTGCTTGCGCTCCAGGTTCAAGCCCTGCGCCTCGGCAACTTTCGCAAGATCATCGGCAACCCATTGACGCTCCAGCGCCGCGTTTGGAGCGCCGGTCTCAATCCGGTTGACGACAGTATCGGTTCTGATTCCGGTCCCGCGCAAAGCGTTATAAATCTGGGCGCGCGTGCTGCCGTCCTGCAATTGTTCAACAAGCTCGCTGTTGATATTCGTCTCGGAATAAATCCCACCCTCTGAAGGCTTTTGCTCAAGCGTCACAGATCGCAGACCAAGCGGCTGCATCCGACGAAGGCCGACTTGGATGTCATTCAGCCTTCTTTCATTGGCCGCTCGCTCACCTTCAGGCAGCCGCGCGATGCGCGCCTGCACGTCCTCTACGGTTTCGGCGTACTGCCCTTTTAGGTCGTCAAAGTCCTCGGCGGCTCCCATGTAAATGTCTCCATCATGCTGAATGTGTGTTCCCTTGCCCAATAGCTCTGCCGCTTTCAGAAGGGCCTCGGAAATTTCTTCTCGGCTGTCGGCTGAGGCCTCCGCAGCGAGCGAGTGATAGACAAGTCTTGTGCTGGCAATCTCGGCCAGGGTCCGTGCAAGATCACGCCCTACCCGCTCTCTCTGTTCGGATTCACGCATCACACCGTTTTCAGCGCTCTGCTTGACAGCGTAGATTTCTCGCGTCCGAGGCGGATAGTGAACAACACCGCGATCAACCCGGCGCGTTGCTTCCAACTTCACGCCATACTTTTCGGCCTCTTCCACCATTGCGAGGCGGAAATCGTCGTAATTGAACCGATGATCACGACCCAGATAGAAAAACTCACCTTCCTGGGACCGTCTGTTCAAGACGATATGAGCGTGCGGATGATCCCGATCCTTGTGAACGGCAATCACATAGTCGAAATGGCCTTCATCGGTCTCAAAGAACCGCTCACATACGTCTGACGCGATGTCTCTCACGTCCTCCGACTTCGTACCTTTCGGGAACGACATGAGCATATGCGTCGTGTTGCCCATCTTCGGGCGAAACCCACTGTCCCACCGCTCTGCAAACCGATCCGTGATTTTCTTGATGTCTTTGTCTTCAAACTTGGTCTTCCCGTCGAAGGTCCCGCGACTATCCACGAAATGGGCCAACTTATGGTCGCGCGTGATGTAAGACAGCTGGTTGCTTAATTGGCCTTTGTTGTGCGTCCCGCCATTTTTGATCGCCTTGAAGACGGCCGACCGGTGGCCTCGCGCGGCGCGGTAGAGCTGCCCATGCTTTTTACTGTTGAGGCCTTGCATGGACCCGCGAATGCGGTCCCATCCCTCACGAAAAACCTCGCCGGTGACAGCTTCGACTGCGCTATTGCGTGCCAAGAGCAAACTCCCTTAACACATCGCTCACCGTCACAGTCATGGCGTCCTTGCGCCGCCGGATGAGCAGATCCGTTTGATCACCCATGTCCAGGATCAGATCAGCCAGCGCTCGGATCTCTTCGTACTGCCGGTCTGACCAGGGCGCAGGCATACCGCGTTTCTTCGCTTCGTTCATGCGCCTAGCGATCTGGGTGACATTGTTGCCGACCCGATTGAGTGCCGCACGGAACCCCGCCAGCTCACCGGACAGGTGGTCGTCTGGTACAAAAATTCCGTTTGTTGCCTGCATCAATGCCCGTAAGGCGTCCGCCCGACTGCCAAACCCATGCGTTGAAATCGCAAGATCAAACGCTGCCATCTCGTCCGGTGTCACGGTGACGCTTGCGGCGGCAGTTCTGATTCCGGTGTCGCGGCGTCGATCTTTTTCGCGCTTGATCGTGTAGTGGATCGTGCGGCGAGTAACACCAAATCGCGCCGCAAGACCTTTTACACTAGCGCCTTTCGCCGCCTCACGTGCAATCACCAGACGTTCGTCGGGTGTCAGAATTCGTCCTTTTGGCATACGAACAAAGAACCCCTATTTCCTGCCATCCTCATACATACCGACAGAATACAAAAATGCGGTATTGTGTCAATACTGCGGTTTTGTCATGAATGAGGAATGTATTCCGTTTCTCGCCGAGGTTTGCAAAACCAAGGCCGCCGAGCTATAAGCGAGGCCAGCCGATGACGGCTGTCAGAGGCGAACCCAACAGAACGCCCCCCTCAGGGCTGCAATCTGATTTCAGCACCCCTACCCTACCAGACCATCGAGAAGACCGCCACACGCCGCTCTGAGCGCCCCTGATGGCCATTTCCGTTCTTGACCGACCTCTAATCTTGCAATGACCCCGGCAAATGGATCGGATCGCCGCAGCGAACACTGCACCGCCAACACTGAACAGCGAACACTATTCCCCGCGCATGCGACAGCTGACATTATGCCACCAACAACGCACAACTGACCGCTATCCTTGAACACTATACCGCAAACCCCGCGCACTATGTCGCGCACACTGTACAGCCGACAGCGGACAACAAACAACGTGCCGCTATCACTGTGCCACACACATTGTGCACTAAGCACTGTCCCGCGAACCCCAGTCCGCGCACCGCATACAGCGCACATCGCACACTGCGCAGCTTACAGCGGACACTGCACATACGACACTGAACACTTGACACTATGCCACCGACAACCGATAACGGTCCTAAAACAACCAACAACGAACACTGAGGCCGAGCACATGCCAAATGACGATATGAAAGTGATTGCCGTGATGTCCCGAAAGGGGGGAGCGGGTAAAACCACACTGATCCGCGCGCTCGCAAGCGCTGCGATGAGAGACGGCAAGCGCTGCATCATCTATGACACTGATCCCCAGCAAGGGATGATGAACTGGGCAACAACAATCGGAATTGATGATCCTCTGCTAACGGTTGAGCATCTTGAATTTTCAGATGAACTCGGCACGAAAACCGATGAAGTCTATGAAGAGGGCAACGTCGACTACATCTTTGTCGATACAATGGGCGCTGCCGGTGCATGGGCGGATGACCTGGCTGCAGCCAGCGATGCAATTTTGCTCCCCATGAAGCTCAGCATGGATGACTGGAAAAGCACCAATGACACCTTCGAGTGGTACAACGGCCTTGCTGAACGCGCGGAAGACCCTTCGGCCCTACCGTCTTTCCACGTCGTCCTCTCCGATGTCCCTGCGAAACAGAGCAAAACCGAACTGGAATTCGAAGATCGCGCGTTCGAAGCGTTCCCAGTCATTTCCAATTTCTTCATGTCGCGAAAACAGCATCGAGAAGCCTCGAAGAAAGGACTTCTCCACACTCTCGCTCAAGCGAAGAGAAGCGCAAAGAACCCGCTTACGAGAGTCCATGCCAAACACTTCGAAGAAGCCTTAGAAGAAGCCGCCGCAATTCTTAAAGAAGTGACGGGGGCAGCATAATGCCAAGAAAGCAACGCACAAAAATCGCAGGCTCCGATCCGAACTATCACTCTGATCTTCCTAGAAAACCAATCGCAGAAGCCACGCCAGCAATCAAACCAGCTCCTGAAACAGCGACTCCTGCAGCAGCTTCTCCCAAGGACGCTCCCAAACCGCGCAAACAGCGACAACCCGCTGCGAAGCCGAAACCAGCTGTGGCGAAGACCCAAGAAGATGCGCGGCCTGAACCTAAAGCCAAATCCACCAAGCACGCACCACCGAACGCCCCGACACGCGAGATACACCTGACAGCTGCGGTCAAACGCGATCATGGTGACCTGATTGCTAAACTTGCGACCAAAGGCATCGATCCAAAAGTGCCCGTCCGCTTGGCGGGTCGTAAAGCGGTCCAACTCTTCGAACCAAAGCGCGAATTTATCGAGAAGCCAGAAGCCGATAGGCTCCCGCTTCGCGACGGATATCAGACGACAAAGCGCGTTGACGCTGAATTGATTGATCATCTCCGCACTGAAAATGATCCTTACGGCCTTTCGTCCGACACAGCCATGCTTCGCGGGCAATTCGAACCGCTTTTCTGGAAATGCCTCGACGAAGTTCTTGAAGAATTATCATCAAAATGAGCAACGAAATCCCGCTGAAGAGCGGGATTGAGTAGGGCAGGGGTCAACGCGCCCTCCGCTTCGCTCTAGGTGTGAGCTTTCAACAGGTTGTGAGCTTTCAACAGGTTGTCCATTCGATCCAGACCGAGTTGGTTGGAGTTACCAAGCACCAACCCTATTCGGAGGGATCGAATGAACATTCACAGCAATGCCAGACTGACACCTTTGGGTCGAGCGCGATTGGTGCGTT
>NZ_JAJDWC010000088.1 GCF_022825805.1 Phaeobacter sp. | reverse complement strand
GATAAAACCGGACAGATCGCATGTTACCTACACCGGACATATCGCTTGTTAGCGACATTCTTTACCGCAGGCTTTGGCTGTTCATCAGAACACAGATACTGTTGGGTTTTGCGGGCTTCCCTTTTTTGCCTCAAACCTCTCAACTGGGACCAGATGACATCAGGTCCAATGGAGCCATTATCATGAAAAAGACCCTTTTTGCCGCTGCCTTGATGGGCGCAACCGCCACCACCGCCTTCGCCGCGCCAGAGGCTTATGTGCTGGACGCAAGCCACAGCCAGGTGATCTTCAGCTACAACCACCTCGGTTTTTCGACCACCTATGGCATGTTCTCCGGCTTCGAGGGCGAGGTGATGTTTGACCAGGAAAACCCCGAAAACTCCTCCGTGTCCGTCTCCATGCCTGTCATGTCCATGTTCACCGGTTGGGAACAGCGCGAAGAGCATTTCATGTCCGCGGACTTCTTTGAAGCGACCGAAGGCGAAATGATCTCCTTCACCTCCACCGGGATTGAGGTCACGGGCGAAAACACCGCCAATATCACCGGCGATCTGACCATCAATGGTGTCACCAAATCGGTGGTTCTGGACGCCAAGCTGAACCAGACCGGCCAGCACCCGATGGCAGGCAAGCCCTGGGCCGGTTTTGACGCCACCACCACGCTGCTGCGCTCCGACTACAATGTCGGCAAATTCGCACCCTTCGTCAGCGATGAAGTCGCCGTCACCATCTCGATCGAGGCGATGAAAGCCGAATAAGGCTACAAACCGCAGGCGCGTGTAGCCCACAGGTGCAACACGCAGACCTGCGTGGCCCCAGACGTGCGTGGCCCCAGGGCCCGCTACGCAAAACAAGAAACCGCTGCTCCAATCGGGGCAGCGGTTGTTTCGTGGTGGTGGAGCCGTAACAGCAATGCTGCAGGCTGAATTTGAGATCACTTGCCCCATCAAATGTGACGGTAAACGAGGTCTCCCGGATCCTGTTTTTCAGCAGTGTCGTCAAGACGAGCGCCAAGTCGCTTAGCCAGTTTTGCGGACCGCGAATTCCTCGGATCTATGTAACTCACAAGCCGGTCCAGCTCTCGCACTTCAAGAGCCCATCTGCGCATTTCAGTCGCGGCCTCAAATGCATAGCCTTTGCCCTCCGCGAATTCGAACAATTGCCAGCCCAATTCTGGCTCAGGGCACCTTGGCCCAAAATTGATTTCAACTCTTCCAACGCATTGTTTTGTGGTGGCGAGCTCAACCGAAAGACTCCCAAATCCAAACATTTCCCAGAGCGCGATGCCATGACAAAAATCTCCCCATGCGTGAATGGTCGAAAAGGGCCCGCCCATGAATTCGGATCGTTCTGACTGCATCAGATCTCGGAACTCGGGCCAATCGTCATACCGTGGGGGACGCATGACCAAGCGCTCAGAACGCAACGTAGGAATATCAAACACGTTATTACCTGCCTAAAATCTCGCTCATAAAACTGCTTTCTTGTTTAGGGAACAACGCAAGGCCTGCAAAGCCCGCACACCGTTCGTCTGCGCAGCGATGCGTCCCTCCGCCATAAGGGAATGAGGCACCAATACAGCACCTCTTAGTGCAAAAGACCCGGCGCATAACGCCGGGCCCGTGAGCGCGCAGTGCTATGAACAAGCGCGCCATGCCGATATGACTGTCGTCATCCAGAGATCAAACGATGCCACGCGCTGCATGAACGGTTCACATGCTTGTCCGGCAGCTGAGTGATCAATGGCGCGTGGCCTCCGGTGCAAACGGGGTTGCGTTCATTTCGCCGCGGCTATGATCCCTGTTCACAGAACCTCAGACGGTTGCCAAAGGGGTCATGGACCTGCATCTGCAGACCCCATGGCATCTTTTCCAAACCAGGGCGATTGAACGCATAGCGCTTGTCCGAGAGTTCTTGATGAAATGCGCGGAGATTTGTCGTCGGGATAAAGGCGTTTGATCCCGGGCTCGCATCATTGTGGTGTTCGGACAAATGCAACTGCAAACCTGCTCTTTCAACGGCCATGTAAAGTGGAAGGTCGTCTGTGAATCGATGCTCAAAGGCGACGGAAAAGCCAAGGAAGTCGCAATAGAACTCGCGCGCTTTGGCCTCGTCGAAAAACCGAATGATCGGGTTGCATCCGGTGAACGAAATAGCGTCATGTGCTGTGCGTTTCAGCGTCGCGCTGGCCGTGTTCCAGTCGGCGAAGCCAAGGCTGGCGGCAATAAGTTCCAGGGATTTCCCATGTGCAATATGAATGCCATCAGCGCCTAGGGCTGAGCGCAGGTTCTTGGCCATTGATTTGGCCTGGTCAGAGCTGATCATCAAAGTCTCCATCCCAGCATGTCTTCAGCGGTGCGCGCGTTGCCGACCGAATGCTGGTCGGAAGATAAACTTGTTGTCTCTATTGCACTTTCACCGGTCCCGAGGGATGCGCGCGGCAGGTAGCACTGACCTTCGACACAACCTCCACAGGTGCAGGTTGATTGTCAATGCAGACCCGTAGGCCCGGAATAAGACCTGGTCCCGAAAGCGCGGTAAGGAGCCGCGTGGCGCGCGCGACAGTTTTGCTCGCTCGCACACCGTTCGTCTGCGCAGCGGTGCATCCCTCCGCCGTAGGGGAACGAGGCGCCAAAACAGCACCTCTCAACGCAAAAGACCCGGCGCATAACGCCGGGTCCATGAGCGCGCAGTGCTGCGGCTTATTCCGTGCGGGTCGCGGTCAGGTCGACCGAGATCTGCACTGCATACGCCAGCGAGCCTTCGTCCTGTACGCCCTGGCCGATGTTGAAATCCAGCCGGTTCACCTCCACCGTGCCGGACATCTCGGCGCTGTCGCCAGAGAGTTGCAGGTCAAACGGCAGGCTCAGCGGGACTTCCTGATCGCGGATCCGCAGGGTGCCCTCTGCGATATAGCCAGTTGGCTGGCCCGCCGCGAGCTTGGTGATGTCGGCGTCAAACACCGCTGTCGGATAAGTGGCGCTGTCGAAATAATCCGCGCCCATCGCCTGGTTGGTCACGGTGCCAAGGCTGAGCGACGCAATGGCGATTTCTACGCGGACACGACCGGCTGGGCCAGGGGCGGCGGGTTCGTCGAACTGGATCGTGGCGGCCCATTGTTCAAAGCTGCCTTCGACCGCGCTGCCCATTTGCACGATGGACAGGCCCAGCGTGCCCTCAGCCACGCTCCAGTTTCCGGTGTCATCAGCGGCACCCTCAGCGGCAGAGGTTGTCGCGCTTGTGTCTGCTGCGCCTGTTTCTGCGGCATCTGTGCTCGCAGTGTCCGAGGCAACCGGCGCACCGGTGATGCCCTGCTGTTTTGAGTAGACGCCAAAGGCGCCGCCACCGGCCAGAACCAGCGTCCAGATCGCCACCGCAATCAGCGCCGGAGCAGGACCGTGCCCGTTGTCTTGCGCCGACCCTGTACCTTGAGCGTGACCACCGCTTGCCATCGCCGCTGCCGCGGCGCGCCCGGGCAACATCCGGAGCAGCGTGATGTCGCGGTCGATGACGTGATGTTTCAGCGCCCCGGCAATATGCAAGCCCAGCGATCCCGCCAGCGTCCAGACAAACAGCCAGTGCAGCCCGCCAAAAGCATCTGCCACCGTCACCGATTTGGGCACAAAGGGCAGATCCTGACCAAAGGGCCACCAGATCGGCGCATAGCCCGTGGTCGCGGCGTGATGGATCCAGCCGCTCAGCGGGGCCAGCACCAATGAACCATAGAGCAGCCAATGCACCACCTCAGCCGCCAGTACCTCGGCCTTGCGCTCGGGGTGGAGCGATGCGGGTTTGGTTTGTCCCATCGCCCAGAGAATGCGCAGCAAGGCAGTGGCAAACAGCGCCAGCCCAAGCGTTTTGTGCAGCGAAAACATCAAAACGGCGCGCGCAATCACCGATTGATCGCCACTGAAATCCGATGCGGTGATCTGATGCGCCAGCTGGGTTGCAAAATAGCCCAGCGGAAAGATCGCCAGCATCAGCAGCGCGGTCAGCCAGTGAAAGGTCTTGGCCACACTGCCGTAATGATGGATGGAGTTTTGTTTTGCCACGGGGTCATCCCTTCGGTTCACCAGATCATGCAGTTAACCTATCTGTGCAAATCTGCGAGACAACCGTGAACTCTGTCCCTCACTGCACAGTGAAAGTGCGTTGGCGCAAGCCTGTGCTTGTACGTTGCGTCACCTGCGTCTAAACCCCTTGCAACGCAGATGTGCAGACAAACGCAGATAAAAGAGGTCTCAGATGACTATTGGGTTCGTGTTTCCCGGGCAGGGCGCCCAGACGATCGGTATGGGAAAAGCGCTGGCAGAGGCCTATCCGGCGGCCAAAGCGGTCTTTGACGAAGTGGACAGCGCCCTGGGCGAGGCGCTCAGCCAATTGATCTGGGAGGGGGACATCGAAACCCTGACACTGACCCAGAATGCGCAACCGGCGCTGATGGCAACTTCGCTGGCCGCGATGCGCGCGCTGGAGGCCGAAGGCGTGTCGCTGCAACGCGCAAGCTTTGTTGCGGGCCATTCGCTGGGAGAATATTCCGCGCTGGCCGCGGCCGGAGCCTTGTCGATTGCGGATACCGCGCGCCTGCTGCGCACCCGCGGTCAGGCGATGCAAAGCGCTGTGCCAGTTGGCGAAGGCGCGATGGCGGCTATTCTGGGCCTCGACCTTGAAGCCGTGCGCGCCGTCGCAGAAGAGGCCGCCGAGGGCGATGTCTGCCAGGCCGCCAATGATAACGATCCGACGCAAGTGGTGGTGTCCGGCACCAAGGCCGCGGTGGAACGCGCCGCTGACATCGCCAAGGCCAAGGGCGCAAAGCGCGCTGTGATGCTGCCGGTGTCTGCTCCGTTCCATTGCGCGCTGATGCAGCCCGCCGCAGATGTGATGGCCGAGGCGCTGGCTGGCGTCACCATTTCGGCGCCCGCCGTGCCGCTGATCGCCAATGTGCGCGCGGATGTGGTCACTGATCCGGCGGATATTCGCCAGTTGCTGGTGGAACAGGTCACAGGCTCCGTGCGCTGGCGTGAAAGCGTGCAGACCATGGCCGCCAAAGGTGTGACAGAGGTGTGGGAAATCGGTGCAGGCAAGGCACTGTCCGGCATGATCCGCAAGATCGACCGGTCATTGACCTGCCGTCAGGTGGGGACGCCCGAAGACGTGGCAGCCGCCACCGCCGCATGAACTCGGCCGATCCGCCCCGCGCCGTCACAGGGCCGGGGTGGTCTCGCGCCACATAATATAAGGACAAGACAATATGTTTGATCTGACAGGAAAAACCGCTCTGATCACCGGTGCATCCGGCGGTATCGGCGGCGAAATCGCCCGCGCTCTGCACGCAGCCGGCGCCACCGTCGCGCTTTCGGGCACCCGCGAAGCCCCGCTGCAAGACCTCGCAGCCAGCCTGGGAGAGCGTGCCCATGTGCTGACCTGCAACCTGTCTGACGCCGCGGCGGTTGACGCGCTGCCCAAACAGGCCGCCGAGGTGCTGGGCTCTGTCGATATTCTGGTCAACAACGCAGGCATCACCCGCGACAATCTCTTCATGCGGATGAAAGATGACGAATGGCAATCGGTGCTGGATGTCAATCTGACCGCCACCATGCGTCTGTGCCGTGGCGTGCTGCGCGGCATGATGAAGGCCCGCTGGGGCCGCATCATCAACATCTCTTCCGTGGTGGGCGCAACTGGCAACCCCGGGCAGGGCAACTATGCGGCGGCCAAAGCAGGCATGGTCGGCATGTCCAAATCGCTCGCCTATGAGGTCGCCAACCGCGGCATCACCGTCAACGCCGTGGCCCCCGGTTTCATCGCCACCGCCATGACCGAGAAGCTGAACGATAGCCAGAAAGAGGCGATCCTGACGCAGATCCCGAGCGGCCGTATGGGCAGCCCGGAAGAGATCGCCTCGGCGGTTTTGTATCTGGCCAGCGCCGAAGCAGGCTATGTCACCGGCACAACCCTGCATGTGAATGGCGGCATGGCCATGCTGTAAAACGGCGGCCTGCGCCACAGCTGGTGCAGGCCTCCCATCAGGCAGCGCATGGGCGCGGGCCAAAGTTACATTTGCGTAAAAAAGGCACTATGCGCAGATTTGTATCCTGTGGTATGCCTTCGGAACCAACTGATAAAACGTGAGAATCCGGCGGGTTGACGCCCTCGGACCAGAATTGTCGCAACAAGACCTTGTATCCCAGAGGGATGATGATCACATGGCCAGAGCACGGCAACAGCCTTGGCTCTGACGGGCCGTGGCGGGCAGAAGTGACAATGCTGCGAAAACGTTTGCCTTGGCGTTCGTCTGTGTTATAGGCGGCGCATATTCGCCAGCGGCGGGCCGATCCGGCCAGCCCGGGCAACCCGCAGTGCGGGACACCACCGCCCGCATCGGGCACAACCAAGCCGCCCCCTGCGGGCAAGGGCAAAAACCGGGCGATTGCCCTGAAGATATGAGGAATTGACATGAGCGACGTCGCAGACCGCGTAAAAAAGATCGTTGTGGAACACCTGGGTGTTGAAGAGGACAAAGTGAGCGAAAACGCTTCGTTCATCGACGATCTGGGCGCAGACAGCCTCGACACCGTTGAGCTGGTCATGGCGTTTGAAGAAGAGTTCGGCATCGAAATCCCTGATGACGCAGCCGAAACCATTCAGACTTTTGGCGACGCGGTGAAGTTCATCAGCGAAGCATCCTGATCTCTCTGATCAGACAGTTTCAAACGGCGTCTCCCTTCGGAGGCGCCGTTTTTGTTTGGGCGCAGCTCTCTGGCGGATCGGGCAAAGCCATCTGTGTATGTCAAAGCCGCACCAAAGGTCGCTCTGCGTGCGCTGATGTATGCTGAGTGGCCTTCGCTGGTTCATTGGACGCACCCGGCACATTGCGGATCCACCTGGCAGGGGTGGCCAAGGGGTAAGGCACAACCCGAGCGTTCACCCGCAATCAGGGCTTGGCGCAGATCCGAGATTGGCGCGAGTTTCGCTGACACTTGATCTTGGCTCGCGACTTAACACCCGCCTCACGCCTCAACCGATCCTCGTCTGATCTGATGTTCCCAGATGGCGCGCAGATCATTCCCACAGCTGCATGGCCGCAGCCATGTTGCCGCAGACGCACGGCCCCAGTTGCACTATCACAATGCTCTAAGAGCTGGCGGTCTGCGGTTACGTCCGGACCTGTTTTTCTGCTGCGGCTGCACGCGGGGGCAGTTTGGCGACCGCGGGATCTGCCTCTGCCGCGGCTTTGGCGGCACGGCTTTCGGGTGTGGGATCGTGGTAGAGGTCTGCTTCGGGATCATCGATCCGGCCAGCCTCGGCCACGGTGGCGACCTCTGCCGCATTCAGTCGGGAGCGGAACCGCACCCCGATATGTTTGGTATTGGCCCAATCCACCCGACCGGTCAGCCGCGCGGGTTTCAACCCTTCCGGCAGGGCCAGTTCGATGGTGTCACCAACCTCACAGGCGGCATCGGAATGCACGGTTGCGCCTTCCTGGCTGATGTCCAGAACCAGCGCATCGCTGCCCCGGCTGTCATGAAAGATCTCGCATTCCAGCGCACAGGCATGACGCTTGCGCCGCTCTGCCTTGGCGCGCATCCGCCGTTCCACCAGCAGAAACGCCAGCGCGGCAAAGGCCGAGGCCACGACCGCGCCGATTGCGGCATAGCCGCTGGAGATCTGCCCCAGCGGTGGCAGCGGACCAACCACATTGGTAACGTCGCGCAGCTGATCGGCGTTGTGGCAGGGGGTCAGGGTCAGCGACTGGCGGAAGGATTGTACCGTGCGGTCCGCATTCAGCTGCTGTGAGGTGCGCAGCGCGGCCTCGCGTCCTTCACGGGCGTCAATCTGCACCAGGGTCTGTTGTTGCGCCAGCAGCCCGTCGGTGCCGCGCTTCAGCTCCACCATGTCGCCTGCGCGCAGGCCGGAATGCAGCTCCCGCCGGGAGGTGGATTTTAGCACCCGCTGCATGGTTTCGGCGGCATCAGGCGCGTAGCCATTTTGCAGATAGCCCAGGAAATCCTCGCTCACCGAGGTTAGGGTCATCAGATCCTCAAAGACGGCGCATTCGTCCGCCTGCGCAGGCAGCGCCAGCATCGCCGCAGGCAACAACCCAAGCAGGGTGCTGTTGCGCAACCGGCGGCGCAGAGATGTGAGGGGCCTGATCCGTGTGGTCCGCTTCGGTTTGGCCTGTGTCCGTTTAGCATATGTCTGTGCGTTGATCAGGGTTGCATGACCCAGGTCACCATGACCCAGATCACCATGATCCAGGCTGCCGCCGCAGCAGTGAGGAGAGAGCATCGCGTTTTGTGCTTCGGCCATCAGAAACCCCGAACCTTTGTCTTTGTCATGTGATCTGTTGTTCAGACCACATCCGGTGTGGCGCGGCGGATCAAACCGCCGCCATAGTCATTGGTCTGCTCGAGAGGGGGCGGTGTGCCGTCCGCGCTCCCCCTCGCAGATCCCGTGAGCCATATGCCAAAGCCGCTTTGCCGCAGATATCAGGGATCCCCGTTCTGCGGTGTCAGACGGCGTGGCAAAGGCCCAAGTATGATCCAACGCCCCATGCCAGTAAGGCGCAGCACATCGTCCTGTCCCGCAGCATTTATGTTGTGCCTAACTGCAGAACCGGCCCGAATACCCTGTCAGTGTAGCTTTCAATGGTTAACGCACCCTAAATCGGCACAAGCGCGCGCTGTTTTTCCCGCGACCCGCCCATCGCGGTGCTGGGCCTTGCACCCATGCGTCAATCCAAGCTATTTGAGTGCAAATTGCCGAGGCAAAGGAGGGCAAAAAATGCGTCGAGTAGTTGTTACCGGGCTGGGGTTGGTCACACCATTGGCCAGCGGCGTCGAAGAAAGCTGGTCCCGGTTGCTGGCAGGCGAGTCTGGTGCCGGTCCGATCACGCATTTTGATGCGGTTGCAAGCGGCGTGGCCACCACCTACGCCTGCGAAGTGCCCCGTGGCGATGGCTCTGATGGCACCTTCAATGCCGATGACTGGGTGATCAAGAAAGATCAGAAAAAGATCGACGATTTCATCCTCTATGGCATTGCCGCGGCTGAAATGGCCGTGCAGGACGCCGGTTGGACCCCCGACGACGAAGAGAGCCTGCTGCGCACCGGTGTGATGATCGGCTCCGGCATCGGTGGACTGTCTTCGATCGCGGACACCGCCGTGATGATCAAGGAAAAAGGCCCGCGCCGCGTGTCGCCGTTCTTTATTCCCGGCGCGCTGATCAACCTGATCTCCGGTCAGGTGTCGATCCGTCATGGCTTCAAGGGGCCGAACCATTCTGTGGTGACCGCATGCTCCACCGGCGCCCATGCCATTGGCGATGCAGCCCGTCTGATCCGCTCTGGCGATGCAGATGTGATGGTTGCAGGCGGCGCCGAGGCGGCGATCTGCGAAATCGGCATCGCGGGCTTCAACGCTTGCAAAGCGCTCTCCACCAAACGCGCTGACGATCCCAAAGCGGCCTCGCGCCCCTATGATGCGGACCGTGATGGGTTTGTGATGGGCGAGGGTGCAGGCATCGTGGTTCTGGAAGACTACGATCACGCAGTGGCCCGTGGCGCCAAAATCTACGCCGAAGTGCTGGGTTATGGTCTGTCCGGCGACGCCTATCACATCACCGCGCCGTCCGAGGATGGCGAAGGCGGCGAACGCTCGATGCGGGCGGCGCTGAAGAACGCCGGGCTTGAGCCTGCCGACATCGACTACATCAACGCCCATGGCACATCCACCATGGCGGACACCATCGAACTGGGCGCGGTTGAGCGCATGTTGGGCGAGGCGGCAGGCAAGGTCACCATGTCCTCGACCAAATCGGCCACCGGCCACCTGTTGGGCGCGGCTGGCGCGATTGAGGCGATCTTTGCGATCCTGGCGATTCGCGATCAGGTGGCACCGCCGACCATCAACCTCGACAACCCAGCCGTCGACACCGCCGTTGATCTGGCCCCCAACACCAAGCGTGAGCGGGAAATCAACGTGGCACTGTCGAACTCCTTCGGCTTTGGCGGGACCAATGCATCGGTGATCTTCGGGAAACCAAAGTGATGTGGCGCAGCCTTGCCTCTAACATGCTGACGGTCCTGGTGGTGCTGCTGTTCCTTCTGGGCGGCGTCATCCTCTGGGGCCAGTCGCAGTACCGCGCAGATGGCCCGCTACAGAGCGCGATCTGTCTGCGGGTGCCGCCCGGCACCAATATGACCCGTGTCAGCCGGGATCTGGACGCGCAGGGCGCGATCACCTCGGATGCGATGTTTCGGATCGGGGCGCGTTACACGGATAAGACCAGCCAGCTGAAGGCGGGCAGCTACCTGCTGGAGCCGGGGGCTTCCATGGCGGCGATCACCGATCAGATCACCCGCGGTGGGGCCAGCAGCTGTGGCACGGAGATCGTCTACCGCGTGGGGGTGACCCGTGTCCTCGCCGAGGTGCGCGAGCTGGATCCCGCCACCAACCGCTTTGTCGAACAGGCGGAATTCATCCCCGGCGCGGATGAGGCCCCGGCGATCTACACCGAAAAGAAAGCCGAGCCCGACACCCGTTTCCGCATCGCGCTGGCCGAAGGTGTCACCAGCTGGCAGGTGGTCGAATCGCTCAAAGCGATGGACGTTCTGGCAGGCGATCCGGGCGAGCGTCCGGCCGAAGGCGCGCTGGCGCCCGACAGCTATGAAATCAGCCCCGGCGACAGCCGCGCATCGGTGTTGCAGCGGATGCAGGCCCAGCAAGAGTTGCGCGTGGCAGAGGCTTGGGCCAACCGCTCCGACCGCGCTGTGGTGCAAAGCCCCGAGGAAATGCTGATCCTGGCGTCGATCATCGAAAAGGAAACCGCCGTCGCGGACGAACGTCCGCTGGTGGCCTCGGTCTTCACCAACCGTCTGAACCGTGGCATGCGGCTGCAGACCGACCCGACGGTGATCTATGGCGTCACCAAAGGCGAAGGCACCCTGGGCCGTGGTCTGCGGCAGAGCGAACTGCGCCGGGCAACCCCTTGGAACACCTATGTGATCGAAGGTCTGCCACCCACGCCCATCGCCAATCCCGGACTGGCCAGCCTGGAGGCGGCGGTGAACCCGGATGACAGCGATTATATCTTCTTTGTGGCCGATGGCACCGGCGGGCATGCCTTTGCCGTTACGCTGCAGGAACACAATCGCAATGTCGCCCGCTGGCGCCAGATCGAGGCAGAGCGCAACAACAACTGAGCCTCGCGCGCTGTGTTTAAGAAACCGAAAGGGACGCGATCTGCGTCCCTTTTTTCTGTTCTACCGTGGGGGCTGCGGGTTAACGCCTTTGCAACAAAGTCTCTGTGAAAGTTAAGTATTTCAATGTGTTGCGTGCGGTTGCACGTCGCCCCGATTTGACCGATCGGGCGTCTTGTGTCAGCTTTTCAGGGCAGCAGGACATCAGCGGGTCGGGGCAGCACGCCCTGATTTGAACCGCCCCCCGGACGGAGGCCTCTTTTGCGAAGAAAGGCTCCGACGCGATGACAAAATACCCACTTACGAAATACTCACTGACGAAACAGGCCCGAAAACAACAGGCCCGATCCAAACCGGCCCGCTCCAAACAGGCCGCCCCCCCACAGGTGCCGCGGCAGGCGCAGACTGCCGATCTCTTGACCTCTCTGCACAATTCCATCGAACGCCTGCGCATTGGTGCCGAAGACATGCTGCTGCGGCTTCAGGCCGATGACGACAGCGATGGCAGCACCGCACCGCGCATCGCCCGATTGGAAAGCCTGATCCGTGACAGCCAGAAAGTGGAGAAAACCCTTGTCGAACAATGCCAGCACCAGCAGCCCGCAGACGGGCTCGACCTCATTGCCGCCCGCCATGAAATCGAAAGCCGCCTCGCTCGCCTTGCTGCCAGCCAGCCAACAACAGAGCTTTCTGGACGGGCTCAGCGCCCATGAGCTGGCGGCGATGCCCTATGTGTTCGACCTCTGGGCGCTGCCACATCAGCGGCCCCCCAAAGGCGACTGGCGCAGCTGGGTCATCCTCGGCGGGCGCGGTGCCGGCAAAACCCGCGCCGGCGCCGAATGGGTGCGTGCGCTGGCGGAGGGGGCAACACCGCTGTCCCCGGGTCGCGCCCGCCGCATCGCGCTTGTCGGGGAAACCTACGACCAGGTGCGCGATGTCATGGTGCAGGGCGACAGCGGCATCCTCGCCTGCACACCCGCCGACCGCAAACCAACGTGGAAAGCCACCGAACGGCGATTGATCTGGCCCAATGGCGCCACGGCGCAGGCGTTTTCCGCCCATGACCCCGAAGCGCTGCGGGGCCCGCAGTTCGATGCCGCCTGGGCGGATGAGCTGGCGAAATGGAAACGCGGGCAAGACAGTTGGGACATGCTGCAATTTGCCCTCCGCCTTGGCGAAGACCCGCGCGTCTGTGTCACCACCACCCCGCGCAATGTGGGCGTGCTGCGTCAGCTTCTGGCCAGCCCCTCCACCGTGCAGACCCATGCCGCCACCGAGGCCAATCGCGCCAATCTCGCAGCCTCCTTCCTGAGCGAGGTGCGCAGCCGCTACGCCGGGTCGCGCCTTGGCCGCCAGGAACTCGACGGGGTGCTGCTGCAGGACATCGACGGCGCGCTGTGGAGCAACGCAGCGCTGGTGGCGGCGCAGCTGCGGGAGATGCCACCGCTGGACCGGGTGATCGTTGCGGTGGACCCGGCGGTCAGCGCGGGCAAAGGTTCGGACGCCTGCGGGATCATCGTGGTGGGCGCAGAGCTGCAGGGTCCGCCACAGGACTGGTGCGCCTATGTGCTGGCTGACTGTACGGTGCAGGGGGCGCAGCCCCTGGAATGGGCTCGCGCGGTGATGGAGGCCGCCAACCGCTATCAGGCCGACCGCGTGGTGGCCGAGGTCAATCAGGGCGGCGCCCTGGTCGAGAGCCTGCTGCGCCAGATCGACCCCATGGTGCCGTTTCGCGCGCGCCATGCCAGCCGGGGCAAAGCCGCGCGCGCCGAACCTGTCGCCGCCCTTTATGAACAGGGGCGGGTGCGCCACGCTCCGGGTCTGGGCGCGCTGGAGGATCAGATGTGCCAGATGACGCCCCGTGGCTTTCTGGGGCAGGGTTCTCCGGATCGGCTGGACGCGCTGGTCTGGGCGGTCGATGAATTGCTGCTGCGCCCTGTGAACCTGCAGAAAATGCCACGGGTGCGCATGCTCTGAGCGTCGTCACCCGGTCGTCACTCGATCGGAGGTGACACCAGCAAGCACCTGTCCTGCGACGGGCGTTTGTTGTTTTGAAACAAGGGATTGCGCGGGGTGTTGCAACCCCTGCGCACGGGTCGCTCAAATCTTATTCAAATTTGATTGGCATAACTGTTGGCACCGCAACCCTGCGGATCACCCCGAGGTGGCCGCCAACCGATCAAGAAGGAGTGGACCATGGTCTTTGACCTGCTGCGCCGCACAGATCAGCCCGTCGAACGCAAGACATCCACCGCCGCCCGCGTGGTGACCTGGCCTGCAACCTCGGCCCCGGTCTGGAGTGGCCGCGACACCGCCGCACTGACCCGCAATGGGTTTGCCGCCAATCCGGTTGGCCACCGCGCTGTGAAAATGATCGTCGAGGCCGCAGCCGCGCTGCCCCTGGTCTTGCAGGATGACAGCCGCCGCTATGACAGCCATCCGATCCTGACGCTTTTGGCCCGGCCCAACCCGATGCAGGGGCGCGCAGAGCTGTTGGAAGCGCTGTATGGTCATCTGCTCCTGTCGGGCAACGCCTATATCAAGGCCGCAGGCCTGCCGCAGGGCGGTGCAGAGCAGACGACGGAACAGACAAGCGGCGGGCCCAACACCCTGCCGACAGAGCTGCATGTGCTGCGGCCCGACCGGATGCGCGTGGTGCCCGGCGCTGATGGTTGGCCCATCGCCTATGACTATGAGGTCGGGGGCCGCAAGCGCCGCTATGATGTGTCGCCGCGCGCACCGCAGATCTGCCATCTGCGCAGTTTTCACCCCCAGGACGACCACTACGGTCTGTCGCCAATGCAGGCGGCGGCGATGGCGGTGGATGTCCATACCGCTGCCTCGCGCTGGTCCAAAGGGCTGTTGGACAATGCCGCACGCCCCTCCGGGGCGTTGGTCTGGACCAGCAGCGATGGCATGGGCGTGATGCAAGAGGATCAATTCCGCCGTCTAAGTGACGAAATTCAGGCGAATTATCAGGGCGCGCGCAATGCTGGCCGTCCCATGGTTCTGGAAGGTGGGCTGGATTGGAAACCCATGGGGTTTTCGCCCTCCGACATGGAATTTCAACAAACCAAAGAGGCCGCTGCCCGCGATATCGCGCTCGCATTCGGGGTTCCGCCGATGCTGCTGGGACTGCCGGGCGATGCGACCTACGCCAACTATCAGGAGGCCAATCGCGCGTTTTTCCGCCTGACGGTGCTGCCCCTGGTCAGCCGGGTGGCGGCGGCGCTGTCGGATTGGTTGTCGCTCTTTGGCGATCAGCCGCTGGTGCTGCGCCCGGACCTTGATCAGGTGCCCGCACTGGCGGGCGAGCGCGAGGCCCATTGGCGGCGCATCAGCCGTGCCGATTTCCTGACACGGGCGGAAAAACGCGCGCTGCTGGGCCTGCCACCGCTGAACGAGGAGCAGGGGGATGACTGATCTGACGCCACCGCCGTTCGAATGCGCCCCGGGGCTGCGGCTCAGCGCCCATGAACGGATCGCAGAGGTCCAGCACGAGGCCATCAACCGGCGGCTTGAGCGGATCGAAGGCATGCAAGAACGGCTCGAACGGCGGCTGTGGCTAACGGTTTACGGGGTGGCGGCGGTGGTTCTGGCGCAGGTGTTCCAGAGCTTTCTATCAGCCACATAATATCGAAAAACCAATCTGTTGAGAGGGTAAGTTGATGCAATATTTCCCGCAGCTGGAACATAAATTCGCCCGCTTCGGCAAGGATCTCACCGTCGAAGAGGAAGCCGCCGACATGGTGGCCATCCGTGGCTATGCCAGCTTGTTTGGCCGCGTGGACACCGGCGGGGATGTGGTGCGTCCGGGCGCATATCTTGCATCGCTGAAGCGGCGCGATGCGGCGGGCAGCTCGGTCAAGATGCTGTGGCAGCATGATCCGGCGCAACCCATCGGCGTCTGGGACAGCCTGGGCGAGGATGCCCGTGGGCTGCGGGTCGAAGGCCGCATCCTGACCAAAACCCGCCGTGGAGCGGAAGCGGCTGCGCTGATCGCGGCCGGGGCGCTGGACGGGCTGTCGATCGGCTACCGCACGGTGAAATCCACCCCACGGCAGGGCGGCGGGCGCGAGCTGTGTGTTGTCGATCTCTGGGAGGTGTCGCTGGTCACCTTTCCGATGCTGCCGTCGGCCCGCCTGCAACCAGATCACCCCGGTGCGAGCAAGAGCGCGCCTGAAAAACCCAATACAGCCGCGCATAACACAGCAATGCCCACCTCAGCAGCGCCGAATGCCGCAATGGACGCAGCGCAGGCGGATCGCTGGCGCAAACTCGCGACGCTGTTGCGTCAGGCGGCGCCCTGATTGCGGGCGTGTGACGACCGACGCCTTTCTTTCCCTTTGTTCAACGCAAGGATCTGATGACATGACCGATGTTTCGCGGGCCAGCCCGCCGTCCCATGTGGCTGCAAATGGCCGCGCCAATCCCACCCAGATCACCTCCGAGGCGACGCCAGAATTCACTCCAGAACAGGCGCGCTCTCTGCTGCAGCCAACTCCTCTGGAGCCGCTCAGCGCAAAACAGGCCACGACAGATGCGCCATCCCATCAGCCGGAATCTGCGCCCGCGCCCGCCTATGATCCGCTCCTGGATGTTGCGGAGGCAGTCGGCGAATTCATGCAGAAATTCAATCACTTCAAGGGCGATGTTGCCACCAAACTGAAACAGACCGAGGACCGAATAACCATGCTTGATCGCAAATCCCACTCCGCTTTCCGTCCCCCATTGGCCGCGGCCGATCTGGCCGCCGCGCCGCATCAGAAAGCCTTTGATGCCTACCTGCGCTCCGGCGATGATGCCGATCTGCGCGGGCTTGATCTGGACAGCAAAGCCATGTCCACCACCGTGGCCGGCGATGGCGGCTATCTGGTGGATCCGCAAACCGCCGAGACCGTGAAATCGGTCCTCTCCAGCACCGCATCGATCCGCGCCATTGCGACCGTGGTGACGGTGGAGGCCTCCTCTTACGATGTGCTGATGGATCAGGGCGAAATCGGCCACGGCTGGGCCAATGAAACCGCGCCGGTCAGTGAAACCGCCACCTCCAGCCTGGACCGGATCACCATTCCGCTGCATGAACTCAGCGCCTTGCCGAAAGCCTCACAACGGTTGTTGGATGACAGCGCCTTCGATATCGAGGCCTGGCTGGCGGGGCGGATTGCCGACAAATTCACCCGTGCGGAGGCGGCTGCCTTCATCAACGGCGATGGCGTCGACAAACCCACAGGCTTCCTGTTTCACCCGGCCGTCGCAGATGACAGCTGGAGCTGGGGCAGCCTGGGCTACATTCCCACGGGCGTTGATGGCGATATTGGCACCGGTGATGCGATCATCGATCTGGTCTATGCGCTGGGGGCTGAATATCGCGCCAATGCAAGTTTCGTGATGAATTCGAAAACCGCAGGCCAGCTGCGTAAGCTGAAGGATGGCGATGGTCGCTTCCTCTGGGCGGATGGTCTGGCAGCGGCAGAACCGGCCCGGCTGATGGGGTATCCGGTGCTGATCGCCGAGGATATGCCAGACGCGGATGCCAATGAATATGCCGTGGCCTTTGGTGATTTCACCGCAGGTTACACCATCGCCGAACGCCCGGATCTGCGGGTGCTGCGCGACCCCTTCAGCGCCAAGCCGCATGTGCTGTTTTATGCCACCAAACGGGTGGGCGGTGACGTCAGTGATTTTGCCGCGATCAAGCTGCTGAAATTCGGGCTGAGCTGAGCCTGGACTCCCACGGTGGGGCAGAGATGCCCCGCCTGCGGATGCGCCTGATACCACGACGGATCCCACGACGGATCCCACGACGGATCCCACAACTGATCCCCTGACTGATCTTGTGACGGATACCACGATTGGGTCTGGGGCTGTTGGTCTTGCTGCTCCCCCTTCGTCCGGCAACAGCCCCAACAGGCGCATCCGCTCTCTTCCCGACTGCCCTTGATCCCGTTTTGAACCGCTGATCCCGTTTTGAACCGCTGATCCCCCGTTTGCCTGATGAGAGGTTGAAACCCTCAAACAAAACAGCCCCTTGGAGTGAAAAGATGATGTTGACAGAACTGACACCCATCCCAGAAGAGGCGCTGCCGCATGAGGCATTCAAGGCGCATCTGCGCCTGGGCACCGGGTTTGAGGAAACCGGACTGCAACAGGAGGTGCTGGCCCATTTCCTGCGTGCGGCCATCGCCGCCATCGAGGCCCGCACGGGCAAGGTGCTGCTGGCGCGGGACTATGATCTTGAGCTGGCCGCCTGGACAGGGATCTGGCCTGACGCCTCGGGGCAGTCTTTTTCCCCGGCTCGGTCTCAGTCGGTGTCCCTGCCGCTGGCGCCGGTGCAGCAGATCGACAGCATGACGCTGATCTTTGCAGATGGCAGCAGCGAACTCATTGCGGCAGATCGCTATCAGCTGATCCCCGACAATCAACAGCCGCGGCTCAGTGGTCGCAATGGCGCGCTGCCAACCATTCCGGCGGGCGCATCCATGCGGCTCCGGCTGCGCGCAGGGCTTGCCGACAGTTGGGCTGCGATGCCTGCGGATCTGGCGCAGGCGGTGCTGATGCTGGCGGCGCATTACTACGAATACCGCGATGACATGCGCCTGCAGGGGGGCTGCATGCCCTTTGGCGTCAGCAGCCTGATCGAACGCTATCGCAGCCTGCGCCTCAGTCTGGGGCGCGGCGCGGGCGCCCCGGTGCACAGAGGAGAGCTTTGATATGACCCGTCGTTTGCCATCCCGCACTGCGCCTCGCCCCCGTTTGAACCGCCGTCTGGCGCTGGAAGATCCCCGCCGCACCTCTGATGGGGCCGGTGGCCATGTCGAGGCCTGGCAGGTGCTCGGGGAGCATTGGTGTGAAATGCGCGCGCTCAGCGGCCGCAGCACCGACCGCCAGGGCACCACGCTGTCGTTGCAGCGGTTTCGCATCACCCTGCGCGCAGCCCCCGTGGGCAGTCCGCAGCGGCCCCGTCCCGATCAGCGCTTTCGCGAGGAGGCGCGCATCTTTCGCATCGATGCCGTGGCCGAGGGGGATCCCGATGGTCGTTACCTGACCTGTTTCACCACCGAGGAGACCACGGCATGACCTACGCCTTGTCCTTGCCGCTGCAAGAGGCGGTCTATCAGCATCTGGCCACCGATCCGGCGCTCGCCGCGCAACTGGGGGATGCGATCTACGATGCGCTGCCCGCAGGCTCCCTGCCGCAGACCTATGTGACGCTGGGCCCGGAACAGGCGCAGGACCGCTCCGATCGCAGCGGTGGCGGCGCGCGCCATCTGATCGATCTGACAATCCACTCCGATATCGCGGGTTTTGCCGGGGCGAAGGCGATTGCCGCCACCATCTGCGACATTCTGCTGGCCGCCGATCTGCAGCTGAGCCGCGGCCGGGTGGTGGGGCTGTGGTTCAACCGGGCCTTGGCCAAACGCACCACATCCGGCGGCCGCCGCATCACGCTGCGCTTTGTGGTGCGGCTGGAGGATACCGCCTGACGGCTCAGGCGCGCAGCACCCCTAGGCCCAATAACTGACAGGCCAAACAACCGTCAGGCCGAACAGAAGTGACCTGCACGACAGGACGGAATGCCAAATCACCGCCGCATGTCTCCCACCTTTGGATGGGTCCGCGGCATCAGCAAAAGGAGGCTCCGATGGGTGCCCAGAACGGTAAGGATCTATTGGTCAAAATCGACATGACAGGGGATGGGCAGTTTGAAACCATCGCCGGACTGCGCGCCACGCGCATCAGCTTCAACGCCGAAAGCGTCGATGTCACCAGTCTCGAAAGCCAGGGGGGCTGGCGCGAGCTTCTATCAGGGGCGGGGGTGCGCTCGGCCAATATCTCGGGCTCGGGTATTTTTCGCGATGCGGGCACCGATGAACGGGCGCGCCAGCTGTTCTTTGACGGGCTGACACCGGCCTAT
Source organism: Phaeobacter sp. (assembly GCF_022825805.1). Lineage (GTDB taxonomy): Bacteria > Pseudomonadota > Alphaproteobacteria > Rhodobacterales > Rhodobacteraceae > Phaeobacter. The sequence continues at coordinate 8,204 of NZ_JAJDWC010000088.1, read as the reverse complement.
CAGGTGATCATTCCCGATTTCGGCATTGTCGAAGGCCCGTTTCAGGTGACCGCGCTGGAATATGCGGGCAGCCACAATGGCGAAGCCACCTATGAGCTGTCGCTGGCCAGTGCCGGGGCGCTTGTCTTCACCGCGATCTGAGGGCGGGCAAATGCAGAGATCCCAGATCCCGACCAGTCACACCCACGCAGCTGACCCGATACCAGGGCGTCTGCCCAATCCCCACGCCGGTGAGGTCACGCTGGAGATCAATGGCTGCCCGCATATCCTGCGGCTCAGCCTGGGGGCGTTGGCGGCGCTGGAGGCGCGGCTGCAGGTCGGCTCTCTGATTGCGCTGGTGGCGCGGTTTGAAAGCGGCGGATTTTCTGCCAGCGATGTGCTGGCGCTGCTGGCGGCAGGGCTGCAGGGCGCAGGCCACAGCCTGACGGAGGCCGAGCTGGCACAGGCGCAGATTGGTGGTGGTCCGCTGCGGGCAGCCCAGGTGGCGGCGCAGCTGCTGGCGCTCAGTTTTGGCTCGGCTGATCCGGCGAGTGCGGCTGATGCCGTCAGCACCGTGGCGGACCAGAAATGAGCGCGCCGTGTGCTTCTGATCAACTGATGCCAGATCCATCAGAGGGCGCCACCACGCCGGAGCCTTTGGACACGCCGGAGCCTTTGGACTGGCCTGCGCTGATGCGCGCGGGGATGTGCCACCTGCGGCTGCCGCCTGCCACTTTCTGGGCGCTGACCCCGGCGGAGCTGGCACTGATGCTGGGGCAGGGACCCGGACAGGAGGGCTATGGGACCAGACCCATGGCGCGGGCGGGACTGCAGGCCTTGATGCAGGCTTTTCCCGATCCGGTGCCCAGTACGCTGCCAAGTGCTGTGCCCAGTACGGTGTCCAGTACGTGTGCCAGCACGGTGTCTAGTACCGGGGCCAGTACGGCCTCCAGTCGGCCTTCAAGTCCGCCGCCTGATCCACCAGCGCGTCACGCCCCCATACCCCCGACATCCACAGCCCCCACGCAACCGGATCACCGCACATCCAATGTGCCCACCCAGCACCTGACCCCAACTGACGGAGCGCAGACATGAGCGAACAGGACATCACAGATCTGGAACAGACCAGCGCCGGGTTGAGCGCGAGCCTCGGCGACGCCGCCACAATGGCTGCCAGTTTCGACGCCGAATTGCGCCGGGTGCGCAGCGCATTTGCCGCCACGCAACATGATGCGCGCGCGCTGGAACGGGGCATGTCCAAAGGCCTGCGCCGGGCCTTTGACGGGGTGGTGTTTGACGGGATGAAACTGTCGGACGCACTGGACACGATGGCGCGGTCAATGATCCAGACAACCTATTCGGCGGCCCTGACACCGGTGACCCAGCATGTGAGCGGCCTGTTGTCCGAAGGGGTGCAATCGGTGGTTGGTGGGCTGTTGCCCTTTGCCGATGGGGCCGCGTTTTCGCAGGGGCGGGTGATGCCTTTTGCCCGTGGTGGCGTGGTTTCCGGTCCGGTTGCGTTCCCGATGCGCGGGGCAACCGGCCTGATGGGGGAGGCAGGCCCGGAGGCGATCCTGCCGCTGGCGCGGGCCGCGGATGGCTCGCTCGGGGTGCGCAGCGGCGGTGGTTCTGGCCCGGCGCAGGTGGTGATGCATATCCAGACCCCGGATGTGCAGGGCTTTCAGCGCAGCCAAGGCCAGATCGCCGCGCAACTGAGCCGCGCCCTCAGCCGGGGACAGCGCAACCGCTGAGCGGCCAACTCCCACAGTCCAATCCACACAGCCCAACCGCACAGTCCACCCCCCACAGTCCAGTCAACACTGGCTCGCATAGTTGCCAGCATAGCGGCTGACCCAAGCCTGCAAGACGTAAGGAGATCTCCCGATGGAGCTGACAGATCAAATTCCTGCACCAACGCCTGCAACGCAAAGCGGCCAGATAAGCAGCCAGAACTCTGCTGCTTTCCACGAGGTGCGCTTTCCGGCCTCGCTCAGCTTTGGCTCCATCGGCGGGCCAGAACGGCGCACCGATGTGGTCGCGCTTGCCAATGGGTTTGAGGAACGCAACACCCCCTGGGCCCATTCGCGCCGCCGCTATGACGCGGGGGTTGGCCTGCGCAGCCTGGAGGATATCGAAGCGCTGATTGCGTTCTTTGAGGCCCGGCAGGGGCAGATGTTCGGTTTTCGCTGGAAAGACTGGTCGGATTACAAATCCGCCCCCGCCTCACAGGAGGTGCGGTTTGACGATCAGGTCATCGGTGCGGGGGATGGGGTGCAGAGCGCCTTCCAACTCTCCAAGAGTTACCGGTCGGGTGCGCAGACCTATCAGCGCCCGATTGCGAAGCCCGTGGTGGGCTCCGTGCGGGTGGGTGTCGATCAGGACGTGCTGCAGGAGGGGGTGGATTTCACCCTCGATCCCAGCAGCGGTCTGATCCGTTTCACCCACCCGCCGGAACTGGGGCGCATGGTGCGGGCGGGGTTTGAGTTCGACGTGCCCGTGCGCTTTGATACCGACCGCATCCAGACCAGCGTCGCGTCGTTTCAGGCAGGCGATGTGCCCAATGTGCCAGTGGTGGAGGTGCGGGTATGACCGGGCATGTGCAGACTGGGAGTGAGCAGACTGGGACCGAGCAGATTGGGACCGAGCAGATTGGGATTGTGCAGACGCCGCCTGAGATGTCCAACAGCGGTATGAGTGCGGCGTTTCGGGCTCATCTGGCCAGTGGTCAGACCACGCTGTGCCGCTGCTGGGCGGTGCGGCGGCAGGATGGGGAGACCTATGGGTTCACCGATCACGACCGAGATCTGGTGTTCGGCCCAAAGGGGCAGGACCCGACAGAAGTGGCGGAGGCTGCAGGATTTGACGCGCTGGTGTTTCAGGCGGGCACCGGTCTGACCGCGCGCAATCTGGAACAGGCCACCGGTCTGGCAGTGGACAACAGCGAGGCTTTTGGTGCGCTCAGCGCAGCGGCCATCAACGAGGCCGATATCGAAGCGGGCCGGTTTGATCGGGCAGAGGTGTTCTGCTGGCTGGTGAACTGGGCGGATGTCTCCCAGCGCTGGCTGCAGTTTCGCGGCCATTTCGGTCAAATCCGCCGCGCAGGTGGGGCGTTTGATGCGGAATTGCGCGGGCTGACCGAGGTGCTGAACCAGCCGATGGGCCGGATCTACCAAAAGCCCTGCGCGGCGGTGCTGGGGGATCGCGCCTGCGGTTTTGATCTGACAACACCGGGCTACAGCCTGGAGCGTGTGGCCGAGCAGGTGGAGGCGGGGCAGTATCTGACCTTTGCCGCGCTTGCCGGGTTTGAACCGGGGTGGTTTACCGGCGGGCGGCTCAGCGTGCTGGAGGGGCCTGCGGCCGGGCTGTGGAGCTGGGTTAAACGGGATGAGATCCGCGCAGGCGGGCTTGCAAGCGCTGGACAGGCCGCAGATCCCAGTGGGTCGCATCGCCATCTCACCCTGTGGGAGCCGCTGCGCGCGGCCCTGCGCTCGGGGGATCTGATCCGCCTGGAGGCGGGCTGCGACAAACGCTTTGCCACCTGTCGGCTGAAATTCGACAATACGGTGAACTATCAGGGCTTTCCCGACATCCCCGGCGAGGACTGGGTGATGAGCGTGCCGCGCCAAAGCGGCAGCAACCGCGGAGGCAGCCGCAGATGAGCCGGTATTCCCACCACGATCCGCAGCAATGGCAAACGCAGCACCGGCAAACGCTGGACCGGCAACCGCTGGACCCGAGGCCGCCTCAACCAGGTAAGATTGAACCAGGGAGGTCTGAACAGGGAAAGTTTGAACAGGTACGGCTCGAGCAGGGGCAGCGGGTGGTTCTGGCCGCGCGGCGCTGGCTTGGCACGCCCTATGTGCATCAGGCTGCCACGCGGGGGGCGGGCTGCGATTGTCTGGGGCTGATCCGCGGGGTCTGGCGCAGCTGTTGCGGCCCCGAGCCAGAGCAGCCGCCTGCCTACACCATGGATTGGAGCGAACCCCAACACGAAGAACTGCTGTGGCAGGCGGCGCTGCGCCATCTGCAGCCCAAACCGCTGTTGGCAGCAGCCGTTGGCGATGTGCTGTTGTTCCGCATGCGTGCGGGAGCGGTGGCCAAACATCTGGCCATACAGACCGAAGTGGGCGGGCCAGATCCCATGGCCCAGACCGCGGCAGAACCGCAGGCGCAGTTCATCCACGCCTATAGCGGCCACGGGGTGGTGGAAACCGCGCTGAGCGCGCCCTGGCAACGGCGCATCGTGGCGCGCTTTGCCTTTCCAGTGCCGATTTCAGGGCCAGCAGAGGCGACAGTGCAGGTGCCGGAGCAGGCGCTGGGGTGCGCATCCGACAACAGTATCCAACAACTGGCGAACAAGAGGTGACGTGATGGCGACCATTCTTCTTTCAGCGGCGGGCGCCGCGCTTGGCGGCTCGGTTGGTGGTGCGGTGGCGGGGCTGTCGTCGGTGGCGATTGGCCGGGCACTTGGGGCCACGGTCGGGCGCGCCATTGATGCCCGCCTCCTCGGGGCAGGCAGCGAACCGGTGGAAACCGGGCGCGTCGAAAGGTTTCGCCTGACCCACGCCAGCGACGGCCAGCCGGTCGCGCAGGTCTTTGGCCGGATGCGTGTGGGCGGTCAGGTGATCTGGGCTTCGCAGTTCCGCGAAACCACGGTCACCAGCGGCGGTGGCGGCAAGGGCGGTGGCGGGCGACCGCAAGTGACCAGCTACAGCTACGATGTGTCACTGGCCGTGGCAGTCTGCGCCGGTGAAGTGCTGGATATCGGGCGGGTCTGGGCCGATGGCGAAGAGGTCGCCCCAAAGGATCTGAACATGACGCTGTATCGCGGCACGGCCGATCAGCAGCCTGATCCGATGATGGAGGCTGTCGAGGGCGCTGGGCTGGTGCCTGCCTATCGCGGTACGGCCTATGTGGTGATGGAGAACCTCGCGCTGGAGCGGTTTGGCAACCGGGTACCGCAGTTCTCGTTCGAGGTTGTGCGCGCCGAGCAGCCAGACAGCAGCACCTATGATCTGGATCTGCCGCAGCTGGTGCAGGGGGTCGCCCTGATGCCTGCCACCGGGGAATATGCGCTGGCCACCACGCCGGTGCATTACGATCACGGGCCGGGGCAAAGCAAATCCGCCAATGCCCATAGCCCTTCGGGTGAGACCGATCTGGTCACCTCGCTCAACACACTGCAGGCAGAGCTGCCGCGCTGTGGGGCGGCCTCGCTGGTGGTGTCATGGTTCGGCGATGATCTACGCTGTGGCAGCTGCCAGTTGCGGCCCAAGGTCGAACGCCAGCATATCGAAGGCGCGAATATGCCCTGGAAGGTGGCCGGGATCACCCGCGCAGAGGCGCAAGAGATCGTGCAGATCGAAGACCGGCCCATTTATGGCGGCACCCCCACCGATCAATCGGTGATCGAGGCGATCCATGCGCTGCAGGCCCGCGGGCAGCGGGTGATGTTCTATCCTTTCATCCTGATGGACCAACTGTCGGGCAATGATCTGCCCAACCCCTGGACCGGTGAGATCGGCCAGCCGCATTTGCCCTGGCGGGGGCGGATCACGCTGTCACTGGCGCCGGATCAACCCGGCAGCCCCGATGGCACCGCCCAGGCACGCGATGAGGTGGCGGCGTTCTTCGGCTCGGTGCGCGCGGCGGATTTCACCATCACGCCGGGACAGGCTGCTCAGGCCGAGCAGGGGGGACAGGCTGGCAGCTCTGCAATCGCCGGTGAGGTGATGTATACCGGCGACTCCGACGATTGGGGCCTGTGTCGGTTCATCCTGCACAATGCCGCGCTCTGTGCGGCCGCGGGCGGGGTGGAGGCGTTCTGCATCAGCTCAGAGATGCGTGCCCTGACCCAGATCCGCGACGATCTGGGCTTTCCTGCGGTGGAGGCGCTGCGCCAGCTGTGTGCGGAGGTGCGCCAGATCCTCGGCCCGGATGTGAAGATCGGCTATGCCGCCGACTGGTCGGAATACTGGGGCTACCAAAGCCCACAGGGCGACCGGTATTTTCATCTCGATCCGCTGTGGGCCGATCCGCAGATCGATTTCATCGGCATCGACAACTATATGCCGCTGTCCGATTGGCGCGCTGGCGACACGCATCTGGATGCCGCCAGCGGTGTGCCCAGTATTTATGACTTGGACTACCTGCGCAGGGGCATCGAAGGGGGGGAGGGCTATGACTGGTATTACCACTCCCCCGAGGCCGAGGCCGCCCAGATCCGTACGCCGATCACTGATGGCGCTTATGATGAGCCCTGGATCTGGCGCTACAAGGATCTGCGCAACTGGTGGAGCCAGCCGCATCACGACCGCATCAACGGTCTGCGGGCCAGTCAGCCCACCGCCTGGGAGCCGCAGAGCAAACCGATCTGGTTCACCGAACTGGGCTGTGCCGCCATCGACAAGGGCACCAATCAGCCCAACAAGTTCCTTGATCCCAAAAGCTCGGAATCCAAACTGCCGAAACACTCCGATGGGCAGCGTGATGACCTGATGCAGCTGGCCTATCTGCGCGCGGTGCTGGGCTATTGGCAGAGCCCTGAGAACAACCCCACCTCTGAAGTCTACGGTGGCGCGATGCTGGATATGAGCAACGCCTATGTCTGGGCCTGGGATGCGCGGCCGTTTCCAACCTTCCCCAATGCCGTGGGTGTCTGGAGCGATGGGGAGAATTTTCTGCGCGGTCACTGGCTGAACGGACGGGTGGGGCAGCGCACCCTGGCCTCGGTGCTGGAGGAGATCTGCATTGGCGCTGGGCTCGACCGGGATGGGCTGAACCTGCGCAATCTGCAGGCGCTGGTGCGGGGCTATACCGTCAGCGACATCAGCGAAGCGCGTGCTGCGTTGCAGCCTCTGTTGCTGCGCCATGGTGTGGATGCCATCGAACGCAACGGCCAGCTGCAGTTTCGCAGCCGCGATGGGCGCGGTGCCCTGCGCGTTGATCCATCGACCCTGGTCGAAGGTGGCGAGGTTGATGGCCGTCTGGAACAGACCCGCGCACCGGAGGCAGAACTCTCGGGGCGGATGCGGCTGCGGTTTGTCGATTGGGGCGGCACCCATGATCTGCGCGTCGAAGAGGCGATCCTGCCCGATGAAACCACCCATAGCGTCAGTGACAATGAACTGCCGATGGCCTTGACCCGTGCAGAGGGGCAGCAGACGGTGCAGCGCTGGCTGAGCGAAGCGCGCATTGCCCGCGACAGCTTGCGGCTGGAGCTGCCGCCCTCGGCGATGGCGATTGGTGCAGGCGATGTGATCGCATTGCCAGCCGCTGCGGCACCTGGCAGTGAGGCGCAAATCCCGACTGGTGGGGGTGCCAGTGCTGAGGCCTCAATCTCTGAACCTGAGGCGCTTTATCGCGTGGATCGGGTGGCACAGGGCAAGGCGCAGGTGATCGATGCTGTGCGCATCTCCCCCGAGGTCTATCAGCGCACTCCGATGGCAGAGGAACTGCCAGGCTTTGTGCGCTTTGATGCGCCGGTGCCCGTGCTGCCGCTGTTTCTGGACCTGCCCCTGATCCGGGACGACGAACGGCCTGAGGCCCCGCATCTGGCGGTGGTGGCCGATCCCTGGCCCGGGCGGGTGGCGGTCTATAGCGCACAAAGCGATGCGGATTACGCGCTGGACCGGGTGATCGCTGCGGCGGCCACTGTCGGGATCACCACCGGGCCGCTGGCCGCGGCGGGCCTGGGCCGTTGGGATCGCGGCGCCCCGCTGGAGCTGGATATGATCCAGGGGCAATTGCAAAGCCGGGATCGGGCGGCGGTGCTGAACGGTGCCAATCTGATGGCGATCGGCGACGGCAGCCCCTCGCGTTGGGAGCTGTTTCAGTTCCGCCGCGCGGAGCTGGTGGCATCAGGGCGGTATCAGGGGCGGTATCAGCTGTCGGATCGGCTGCGCGGTTTGCAGGGCAGCGATGCGGTGATGCCGCCTGTCTGGCCTGCAGGATCCTATGTGGTCGCGCTGAACGGCGTGCCAGAACAGCTTGATATTGCCAGCAACCAACGCGGCATCAGCCGTCATTACCGCATCGGGACGGCCAGCCGTCCGGCGGATGATCCGAGCTACGTTCATCTGGAGGCTGTAAGTGCCGGATGTAATCTCCCCAAAAGGGGCGTTTGAAATTTCCCCAGTTGGTAGCGTCCTGGGCGATTTTTGAACCTTAAATATTCAAAAATCGAACGGGGCGCGGGCCGTTAAGCTCGAAGCTCAAGAAGAAGG
>NZ_JAJDWC010000152.1 GCF_022825805.1 Phaeobacter sp. | reverse complement strand
GATCATCTGGGCCACCCTGTTCAGCGTGCTCTTTTTTGGTGACAGCATCGACATGACAACGCTGTTGGGTGCCGCGATCATCATCGCCAGCGGCATATTCATCGTCCTGCGCGAAGCCTTTGGCGGCCGGTCAGAAAACACGCCCGTACTGCGCAGCAGAACCCGCAGTTTCACCGCTGCAAGCCCCCAAGTTTCGCTCTTGTTGAAACGCCGTCGCAGCGAAAAACCAAGGGAATAGGGCTTGCATCCAATACCATCGCCATGTACTTCCCGCCCCACGGTCGGAGCGTAGCTCAGCCTGGTAGAGCACTGTCTTCGGGAGGCAGGGGCCGGAGGTTCGAATCCTCTCGCTCCGACCAATAAAATCAGCAACATACGGTATGTCTGAACACGCGGGAGCGTATCTTACGTCTCTTCGAACTGCGTGAATTCCTGCATGATCCACGCTTCAAAAGCGCGTGTGGCCGGCGTTGCCATATGCTCCGACGGGCTGTGCAGAAAATAGCTCTCGCTCAGTGGCGCGCGATGTGGGTATGGCGCGATCAGGTCGCCGGACCGCAACAGATCTTTGGCCAGTGTATCGTGGGATAGCGCCAGGCCGCCTCCGCTCAGCGCGACCTGCATCGCGATCACATAGGTCGACGTCAGATTGACCGGAGGTGTTTCGGCCCTTGGCGGCACATGGGATTGCAGCCACGTGGACCACGACCCTGTCACACCAGCACAGTCAAACAAAGTGGCCGTAGACAAATCCTCTGCCTGTTGGCGATAGGACGGAGCACAGACGGGAAAATACTGATCCCGGGTCAGCTGCCGCGCAGCGCCTGACATGTCAGTGGGCCGCCCAAACCGGATTTCCATGGCTGCGTTGGACGCATGCCGCTCCGGATCCCAGATCGGCGTCACAATGTTGAGCGTCAGCCACGGGTGCTGGGCATAAAGCCGTTTTAGCCGCGGCGCGAGCCAGAACACAGAAAACGCCAGATTGCACTGCAACACCATGCTGCGCCCCCGATCATTGCCGGTAAACGCCTGGGTGCCGCTGGCCAAAAGGTTGAAGGCTTCGCGCACCACAGGCACGTAGTTTCCGCCATCTTCCGTCAGCTCCAGCATCCGCGTTTTGCGAATGAACAGGTCCCGACCCAAGAAGGCCTCAAGGCTGCGCACATGCTGGCTGACCGCGGATTGGGTCAGGTTCAACTCCTGCGCCGCACGGGTAAACGACAAGTGACGGGTGGTGGCCTCAAAAGCCCGCAGCCAGGTCAGCGGCGGCAAAGCCTGTGAGGGAGCTGCGGTGTCAGGCGACTGTGCGGGCGGGTCCGTCTCGTTCATGCGCAAGCTATCCATTAATTATACTTATGTCATGGCGTCAAAATCATCGTTTGTCAGCGCCTCCGTCAAGGCGCATCAAAACAACAACCGCATTTTGGGAGGACACATGATGCTGGATGAGCAAAACCTGAAGAATCTGACCCATTGGGACGAGCGCGTGGATCTGGCCGCAACATTTCGCTGGACCGCCAGGCTGAACATGCACGAAGCCGTGGCAAACCACTTTTCCCTCGCGCTGAACGATGATGGCACACAATTTCTGATCAATCCGAACCAACGCCATTTCAGCCGGATCAAAGCCTCTGATCTGCTGTTGTTGGACGCCAATGACCCCGATGTGCTGAACCAGCCGAATGCGCCGGACCCAACCGCCTGGGGCCTGCATGGGGCCATCCATCGCCGCTGCCCGCATGCGCGCTGTGTGATGCATGTGCACTCCATCTACGCGACGGTTCTGGCCTGTCTGCAGGACAGCACCCTGCCCCCGATCGATCAGAACACCGCCACATTCTACAACCGTTACGTGATCGACGAACAATTTGGCGGGCTGGCTTTTGAGGATGAGGGCGAACGCTGTGCAGCGGCGCTGAGCGATCCTGCGAAAAAAGTCATGATCATGGGCAACCACGGCGTGCTCATTCTGGGGGACAGTGTCGCCGATACCTTCAACCGGCTCTATTACTTCGAACGCGCGGCCGAAACCTACATCAAAGCCCTGCAATGTGGCGTCCCGCTGCGGGTTCTGTCCGATGAGGTGGCGGAAAAAACCGCCCGCGAGCTGGAGGATTATCCCAGTCAGGCTGAGTGCCATCTGGCGGAATTGAAAGCCATTCTCGACAGCGAAACCTCAGACTACGCGAGCTGACCCATGGGCAAAACCATACGGACAAACGCCGCCTCATCTGGCGTCAAACTCGATGGTCGCCAGATCAAGGCGCTTTCGGCAAAATCGGATCGTCCTGGCCTGATCTATCTGGCGAAATGGGTGGTCCTATTGGGGCTATCCGGCAGCGCGGTCTGGCTCACTCTGGGCAGCTGGTTGATGTGGCCGCTCATGTTTGTGCATGGCGTGATCCTCTGTGTACCGGCCTATTCAGCCAGCCATGAAACGGCCCATGGCACAGCCTTCAAAAGCAAATGGCTGAACGAAACCGTCCTGTGGATCACCTCTTTCATCTACATGGAGGAACCGCTGCACCGCCGCTACACCCACACGAACCATCACAGCTTTACCTGGCATGTGGGCAAAGACAGCCAGATGCCGTTCGACACCCCAATGGGATTTGGCGGTTGGCTGCAAGAGATCACAGGGATTGGTCTTGCACGGTTCCACACGCATGTCTTCTTTCAGCTGGCCCTGCGTCGCTACACCGACACGATGCGGATGGCCTGCCCGGAAAGCGTGTTTGGTAAGATGACCCGCAATGCGCGGATCATGATTGCCCTTTATGCGCTGATCGCGATTGCACCGGCCTATGGGATCTGGTGGCCAATCTGGCTGTTTGTCCTGCCCCGCCTTCTCGGCGCGCCGATCATGCTGTTGTTCACTCTGACCCAGCATGTGGAACTGCAGGAGAACTCACCCTCGATCCTGGAAAGCACCCGGAGCTTTCACACTGGTGCTGTGGCAAAGTTCCTTTACATGAATATGAACCACCATGTAGAGCATCACCTGTACCCGCAGGTGCCATTCTATGCCCTGCCACAATTGGCCGATGCCGTTAAGGATCAAGTCCCCGAGCCAGATCCCGGTTTTTTCAAAACCAATATGGAAGTGCTCAGAGTTGTCATCCGCAGGTCACTCGGTCTATCGACCCGTTCCCACAGTATCCGTCAGGCCAGTCACATGATCAGCGACGGCGGCCCTTATGAAAAGATCGCTCATCGCACAATGTGATGGCTTGCTCAGGATAACACCATGAAACTCAACATCCTTTACGGCACACAATTTGGCAGTGCCGAGATCCTCGCCGAAGATTTCCAGACCGAACTGGCGGGCCGCTTTGACTGTAGCGTCGCGGCCTTGGACACGGTGACACCGCAACAATTGTCGAGCGAGGATTTGCATCTGCTGCTTTGCTCGACCACGGGCAGTGGCGAGCTGCCGGACAATGCCGAAGGCTTCTGGAAGACCTTACAGACGGACAAACCCGATCTCTCCCATATCCGGTTTGCCATTTTCGGCCTGGGCGATCGAACCTATGCGGACACGTTCAACCAGGGTTCTGAACAGCTGATGGTCGCGATGGAGGCCTGCGGTGCAAAACGCATCGGCGAGCGGGGCTTGTTTGATTCCTCCGACGGCGACATGCCAGAAGACATCGCCTTTCCCTGGTTTGAAAACCTGCCACTGCCCGTGACGACCTAGTACCGGTCGCAAACTCAAGGCATCTCAACAAAAAAAGCCGCAGACCCAGGGTTTGCGGCTTTCTCTATTGTGTCGCAGCAGGGGATCAGCCGTGCAAACGCTCGAGGAGATCGGTCAGATTTGCACGCTCAGCACTGTCACATTTGGCTATCCGGCTGCGCCAGAGGGTCGCTTGCGAGCGCAGGACCAGACCATCTGCCAGCAACTTCAGGTGATTGGCGCGCAAGGTTTCACCGGTGGATGTGATATCCGCAACCATTTCCGCGGTTTCGTTTTTCACCGTGCCTTCGGTCGCGCCCTGGCTGTCCACCAACTGATAATCCGCGACGCCGACATCTGTCAGGAATTCACGCACCAGACGGTGGTATTTGGTCGCAATACGCAGTCGATGCCCGTGCTGGGCCCGAAACGCTGCGGCAACGGCATCCAGATCATCCAATGTGTCCACATCAATCCACAGCTGCGGAACAGCGAGGATCAGATCAGCATGGCCAAACCCAAGCGGCGCAATCTGTTCGACCTGCTGCTCCCAAAGCGGCAGTTTTTCCTGAACCAGATCTGTCCCTGTCACCCCAAGATGAAGCCGCCCGGCCGCCAGTTCGCGCGGGATTTCACCAGCGGACAACAGCACCAGATCAACGCCCTCCGCGCCATGTACGGCACCAGCGTATTCCCGGTCCGATCCGGTTCGTGTCAGCGTGATGTCGCGTTTGGAAAACCATTCAAAGGTCTTCTCCATCAATCGCCCTTTGGACGGCACACCAAGTTTGAGGGTCATGATGTCGTCCCTTCCAGTCGCACCATCAAATCGGGCCGCAACACGCCGCCAACTGCCGGAATTTCCGCGCCGCTTCCCAAGTGCCGGGTCAGCGCGTCATAGCGGCCACCGCTGGCAATAACGGGCAGGTCGGGACGGGCATCTGCATAGAACCCAAACACGAACCCGTCATAGTATTCCATCGATGTCCGCCCATAAGATGCCTCGAAATCAAGCGCATCAACGTTGATACCGCGCGCTTTCATCGCCGCCGTGCGGGCCTCCAGGCGATCCAGGGCTGGCGTGATAGCAGGCAGGTCAACGGCGATGTCGCGCATCTGCTCAGACGCGTAGGGAATGGTTTCTCGCACCGCCATCAACGCCTCAAGCGCCAACAACTCGTTTTCGGCAATCGGAGGCTGTGCCGCATCCTGCCGCAGCGCGTCCACCCGCGCATCCACCTCGCCGGGACGGCGTTTGCCGATGGCTGGCATCTGGCCGGTCAACACACCCTCGGTCGACAGGAGCTTCTTGCGGCTTTCCGGCATGACACTGCGGCCCGAAAACTGATCCAGAAGCGCACGGAACCGCCGTGGCCGCCAGATGTGGCGCATCAAGGCGGATTTGCGCAGGTCCGTGGTGTTCAGACCCTGCACCGCTGCCATCAAGATCCCGATGTCACCGGTGGCCGCGCGCACCGGCATGTCCCGCAGTTGCAGCGCGATCAGTGCAAAAACTTCGGCATCTGCGCTGGCCGGATCGGCGCGATCAAACACCTCATAGCCGACCTGCAGATATTCGTTGGCCCGATCTTCATCCTGTTCCTGGCGGCGGAAAACCTCGCCTGCGTAGGTATATCGCGCGGGTTCGGCCCCATCACTCATGTGCATCTGCACCACAGGCACTGTGAAATCAGGGCGCAGCATCTGCTCTCCGCGCAGCGCGTCGATGGTCACATAGGCCCGGGCGCGGATGTCTTCGCCGTAAAGATCCAGCAGGGTTTCAGCCGGTTGCAGATACGGAGGCTCCACAACCCGCGCACCGGCCGCTTCAAAATTCATCCGCAGCCTTGCAGCAAGGGTGCGGGCGGTCATGCGTTGGCCCATCGGATCACCCTTGCCCTGCAAGGATTTCACGCACTTTGGCGACCAAATCACCGCGTGGCACCTCGAATTGGCTGGGCCGTTCTTTCCACTCTTCCAGGGTCGCGCTCTCTGCGATCTTTGCACCCAGGATCAGGTCCTTGATCTGAACGACCCCTCTGTCCTTTTCTTCGCCCCCTTCGATGACCGCGATGGGGGAGTTGCGTTTATCAGCGTATTTCAGCTGGTTACCGAAGTTCTTGGGGTTGCCGAGATAGACCTCGGCGCGAACCCCCGCATTGCGCAACTCGGCCACCATCGCCTGGTAGTCGGCCATACGGGCCTTATCCATGACAGTGACGACAACGGGGCCTTTGGGTTCCGCAGACAGGCGCCCTTTCGCGCGCAGCGCCGCCAACAGGCGATCAACACCAATCGACACACCCACTGCAGGGACGTCCTGTCCGATGAAGCGTTTGACCAGACCGTCATAGCGGCCGCCGCCTGATACCGAACCGAACTGGCGCTTGCGGCCCTTTTCGTCGAGGATTTCAAAGGTCAGCTCAGCCTCGAACACGGGCCCGGTGTAATAGCCAAGTCCGCGCACGATCGATGGATCGATCAGCACCCGATCTGCGCCATATCCCGCAGCTTCGAGCAATGCGCCGATCTGCTCCAACTCTGCGATACCGTCAGAGCCGATCTTGCTGTCGCCCACTGCGGCACGCAGGTTGGACATGGTGCCAGCCACGTCATCAGCACGGGAAGTGAGGAATGCGATCACAGGATCGGCCTGCGCCTCCCCGAGACCAACCCCATCAATATAGGCGCCGGAAGCATCCAAACGGCCCTTGCCAAGCAGTTCGCGAACCCCGGTTTCTCCGACCTTGTCGAATTTGTCGATGGTGCGCAGGACGTCATCGCGTTTGGGATCGTCCTGTGCCAGGCCCATGGCCTCCAAAACACCATTGAGCACTTTGCGGTTGTTGACCCGCACCAAATAGTCGCCGCGCGGAATACCAACGGTTTCAAGCGTATCGGACAGCATGGCGCAAATCTCAGCATCCGCCGCCATCGAGGCCGTCCCAACAGTGTCAGCATCACATTGGTAAAACTGCCGGAACCGACCGGGGCCAGGTTTTTCGTTGCGCCAAACAGGGCCCATCGCATAGCGCCGATAGGGGTTCGGCAGGTCATTGCGGTGCTGGGCATAAACACGGGCCAGCGGTGCTGTGAGATCATAGCGCAGCGCCATCCAATCGCCTGCACCGTCTTCGTCTGCCTCCTGCCAGGCAAAGACGCCAGCATTCGGACGGTCCACATCGGGTAGGAATTTACCCAGCGCTTCGACGGTTTCAACGGCCGAAGATTCCAGCGCATCAAACCCGTAATGATGATAGACACCCGCGATGGCCTGCAGCATCTCTGTGCGCTGGCTCACCTCTTCGCCGAAATAGTCACGGAATCCCTTTGGCGTGATCGCCTTGGGACGGGGCTGTTTCTTGACTTTGGCCATCTTGGCCTCCTCGGGGTGTCGAATTGGGACAATTACTCGCTCGGCGGTCTAGCCCAAGGCAGGCTCAACAGCAAGGTGGCAGAACCTCTGCAACGCCTGTCTGTGTCCTGACAAACCTGTCTATCACTGCCAACGCCCAGCGCTGAACACAGCGCTGCCATGGACCTTGGGGGCCGCACGCCGTATGACACGGGCCAGAACAAGGAGAGCATCATGCAGCACCTCGAAGAGCAGATCGCCCATCTGATCCGAACTGTTGATGAGTTGAGTGATGTGATCAACCGTCAGCAAAGCGAGATTGACCAACTGACGCATCGGGTTGCCATGCTGATGGAACGCGAGAGAAACCGTGAACAAGATGGTGGCGGCGGCGTTGTTTTTGGCGATGAGCGCCCACCACACTACTGATACAACCAGCGCCCGTTTACGGCCCCAGCGCGCGTGAAAAATGCCGCAACGGCGCGCTTGGATTTGATCTCAAAGCAGCTAGGCTCGCGCTGCAAGACAGGCGGGAGCGAAACATGCTGCAAGGTATTCGGATCATCGAAATTGAAGGCCTGGGGCCGGGTCCTTTTGCGGCCATGATGCTGGCAGACCTTGGCGCCAATGTCATCTGTGTGCATCGCAAGGGCAAAAAGGCCGGCGGTATGGCGCCGCCGGATGCCATTCTTGATCGCGGCAAACGATCCATTGCACTGGACCTAAAAGACCCCGACGATGTCGCCATTCTTTTGCAGCTCATCGAAACTGCAGATGGGTTGATCGAAGGGTTTCGCCCCGGCGTGATGGAACGCCTAGGTCTGGGACCAGAGATCTGTCACGCCCGCAATGGCGGCTTGATTTATGGACGGATGACGGGTTGGGGGCAGAACAGCGCATTTGCCCACATGGCTGGACATGATCTGAACTACATCGCGATGTCCGGCGCGCTGTGGCACAGCTCTCCCGCCGATGTGCCCCCGTTTGCCACCCCTACCCTGATCGGAGATATCGGCGGCGGGGCGCTGTACCTCGTTGCAGGTCTGTTGGCGGCGCTGCTGGCGCGACCGGACAAATCACACGGCGGCTGTGTTGTGGACGCGGCGATCTACGATGGATCCGCGCATATGATGAACCTGCTGATGACGCTGCAGCAGGCTGGTCATTTTGGACACGCGCGCGGCGCAAACCTGCTGGACGGCCCCCATTGGAGCCGCACCTATGTCTGTTCTGATGGTGCCTATATCAGCGTGCAATGCCTGGAACCGCCGTTCTATGCCACCTTTCTTGATAGGCTCGGACTGGCGGACGATCCGGAGTTTGCACATCAATACGACAAAACACTTTGGCCACGCCTGACCGCGCGGCTAGCAGGGCTGTTCGCCAGCCACACGCAAGATCACTGGGCGACGTTGTTTCAGGGCACCGACGCCTGCGTCGCGCCAGTTCTATCACCAGAGGCCGCAGCGCAGCACCCGATGAACGACCGAAGGACCTGGATCACCAGTGAGGTTGGTCTGCAGGCGGCACCCGCCCCCCGGTTTACCAAAGTGGGCGAGGCAGAGCCCGAAGGCTGGACGCCACCGAAGAGCCCCAAACGCGGGGAACACACGGCGGCGATCCTGGACGAATTGCGGAAGCTTAGACGCTGACGTCTTTCTTGCCCTTCTCGGCGGCCGCTTTCATCCGCGCGAGCAACGCCGCTTTGTCTGTTGTCTTGTCATAAGGGTTATTGGCCGTGCCTTTGGCGTTATGCTCGGCATGGCGTGGTTTGTTCCGGCCCGGCTTTACGCCGCCCATACGACTGTAATCCATCACAGGTCCTCCGCGAATTTGTGGCGCCCTGGCTGATGCAACACAACACCAGCGGGCGCAAGATCAGCCATTGCGGACTGTATCGATCATCAATTGCACATTGTCGGGATTTGCATCTGGCGTAATCCCATGGCCCAGATTGAAGATATGCGGACCTTTCTTGAACGCATTGACGATGCGGCGGGTTTCATCAACCAACTCCTGACCACCCGAGACCATATGACGAGAGGCCAGATTGCCCTGAATACAGCCATCACGCTGGATGTTGGCAGCCGCCCATTCCGGATCGACTGAATTGTCCAATGCCACGCAGTCCACGCCCGTTGCCTTGGCAAAGCCGACGTATTGATCACCGGCCTCACGCGGGAAACCAATGACGGGGATGTGGGGGTGACGCTCTTTCAGAGCCTGGGTGATCTGCAAACACGGCGTCAGCGCATATTTGTGGAACGCCTCACCTTTCAACGATCCCGCCCAACTGTCGAAGATCTTCACCACTTCGGCCCCGACTTCGATCTGTTTTGACAGGTAGTCGATTGTGGCTTCTGTAATGCGGGCCAAGAGCGCTTCGAACAGCGCGTTGTTTTCCTCGCGCAACGCGTGGGCCGGCCCCTGATCCGGAGTGCCACGGCCTGCGATCATGTATGTGGCCACGGTCCAAGGCGCGCCAGCGAAACCGATCAGTGTGGTTTCAGACGGCAGCTCCCGCGAGAGGATCTTCACGGTTTCATAAATCGGATTGAGCGTTTCGTGGATATCGCTGGCAGGACCCAGTTTCGCAAAATCCGCTTCTGTGGTGATGGTCGAAAGCCGCGGGCCTTCGCCGGTCACGAACCACAGATCGGCACCCAGCGCTTGTGGCACCAACAAAATATCCGCAAACAAGATCGCTGCATCAAACCCGTACCGGCGGATCGGCTGCAATGTGACCTCTGCGGCAAGGTCCGAATTATAGCAAAGCGACAGAAAATCCCCAGCTTCGGCGCGGGTGGCGCGATACTCTGGCAGATATCGTCCAGCCTGTCGCATCATCCAGATTGGGGGCACATCCTGCGTTTCCCCAGCCAGTGCTCGCAGCAGTTTTTTCTGTTCGGCCATGATCTTCCTCGCTCGTGTTCCCCCTACCGAGGTCTAGACTCAGCGGCAAATTGTCAAGAGGAGCCGTCACAATGCTTGTCAGGGCATATTGTCACGAGTAAGGGTCAATGTATGACACAGATTGATCTGCCCTCCCCCGCTTCGCCCCTGAAAATAGGCACCCGTGGATCACCGCTTGCGCTTGCACAGGCCTATGAAACCCGGGCGCGGCTGGCGGCGGCTTTTGATCTTCCGCAGGATGCGTTTGAAATTGTTGTCATTAAAACAACCGGTGACAATCAGGCATTGATCGCGGCGGACAAACCCCTGAAGGAGCTGGGCGGCAAAGGGTTGTTCACCAAGGAAATCGAAGAAGACCTGCTTTCTGGTGCAATCGATATCGCTGTCCATTCGATGAAGGACATGCCGGTGCAGCAGCCCGACGGATTGCTGCTAGAGACTTACCTGCCGCGGGAGGACGTGCGCGACGCCTTTATCTCTCCCGCTTTGGGGTCGATTCACGATCTGGCGGAGGGAGCCGTGGTGGGCACCTCTTCATTGCGGCGGCGCGCCCAATTGTTGAACCGACGCCCCGATCTGCAGGTTGTTGAGTTTCGCGGCAATGTGCAAACGCGGCTGCGCAAATTGACCGATGGTGTTGCCGAATGCACCTTCCTGGCTATGGCGGGTCTGAACCGTCTGGCCATGGATGACGTACCCGCACATGCGATTGAAACCGACGACATGCTGCCCGCCGTGGCCCAGGGCGCCATCGGCATCGAACGGCGTAGCGCGGATCATCGTGCAGGCGCGATGCTGGAGGCGATCCATGACCGTGCGACCGGACAGCGTCTGGCAGCAGAACGCGCCTTCCTCGCCGCGCTGGACGGATCATGCGAGACACCGATTGGGGGTCTGGCAGAATTGGATGGCGCCACGCTACGGCTGCGCGGAGAGGTTTTGCGCCCGGATGGGTCGGAATCCCTTGCGGATAAGCAAACCTGTGCGATCGAAGATGGCCCCGAACTGGGCCGCAGTATGGCCCGCGCCCTGTTGCAAAAGGCCGGTCCAGGGTTCTTTGACTGGCGGCAATAACGCCGCAAGCACAGCCTCTAAATCTGCCCCGACCAGCGCAACCACCGCTCTGCGCTGCCACCAAAAACGTTGAGATCCACATCGCCCTCGATCCCCGGCACCCGCCCGGTGCCTGTGTACTGCCAAAACTGCCACTGCGCGCCAGGGTAGGTGACACGCGGGTGATCGGCGACAGAGCGAAGCCAGAACTCGGTTCCAGCAAGGCGACCAATCCCTGTGTCGCGGTAGAAATCGACGGTTGTGTATAAAACAGGGTGACGCCCATAGTGGGCCTCTAGGATATCAAGGAAGCGATCTGCCTCGGCACGCACCCTGGCACCAGACGGCCGCCGCGTGCAGGTGCGAGAGTGCGGCGTCCATTCCATATCCAGAACATGGGGAAGGGCCTGCGGATCGCGGGGCACATGACGGATGAACCAACGCGCCTGCTCCGCTGCCGGGCGGCAGAAGTAGAAATAGTGATAGGCCCCGCGCCGAACCCCTGCCCGGCGTGCATCTTTCCAATGGGCGCGAAACCTGGGATCCAGCAGATCGCCCCCTTCGGTCGCTTTTATGTAAGCAAAACTCACACCCGAGGCTGCCGCGCGCGTCCAGTCGATATCGCCCTGCCAGCGCGACACATCAATGCCATGGACGGGATAGCTCCACGGCTTGCGTCCCGACCAGGGATGCGGATCGCTGTCACCATATTTGGGGTATGTGACCAGCTGCGCTTTGGCCTCGGCCAGCGCGATGGCCTCCGTCTCGGCGGCATCTTTTGCGTTTGGTTGCACCGACGGGGCAGCACAGGCCGTCACAGCACACAACACAACCATGGCCGCCCAGAGCCGCATCCACATGTTCCAGCCTTTCACAACCAACCGCTTACCCATAGGTTGAACAGACCGCATTTTGGAGATCGCCGCAATCACGTGGCCAGCGAGAAATCAAAACCCGCTGAAACACGCTTATACTACGGAGGCGATTACACCCATTTGGCCAGCGGTGGCAGGCTCATCAAAACCGCATTGGCATCATGCCCGGTTTCAAGTCCGAATTTTGTGCCCCGGTCATAGACCAGATTGTATTCAGCATAGAGGCCGCGATGCACCAGTTGCGCGTCTTTTTCTGCGTCGCCGAACCCGGATGTGCGGCGACGTTCCACCAAGGGCACGTAGGCCGGCAAGAAGGCCCGACCGATATCCTTGGTCAGCGCAAAATCCGCCTCCCAGTTTCCGGTGTTGCGGTCATCCATAAAAATACCGCCGACCCCACGGGCGCGCTTGCGGTGCGGCACAAAGAAATACTCATCCGCCCACTCTTTCAGCTCCTGATAGAGCCCATCGCCATGCGGCGCCAAATGGGTTTCCTGCGTTTGGTGGAAATGCCGGGTGTCTTCGTCGTATTCCAAACACGGGTTCAGATCCGAACCTCCCCCGAACCACCAGGCATGCGGGGTCCAAAACATACGTGTGTTCATGTGAACCGCGGGCACATGGGGGTTCTGCATATGAGCAACCAATGAAATACCGGACGCCCAAAAGCGCGGGTCCTCTTTCATGCCAGGCAGGCCCTTGCGTGCGGCCATGGCGTTTTGCGCGCGCTCACCCAGGGTGCCATAGACTTCGGAAATATTGACGCCGACCTTTTCAAACACACGGCCGCCGCGCATGACACTCATCAGGCCGCCACCAGCGTCGGATCCATCATCGGCTGTACGTGTGGTTTCTGTGACGTCAAATCGCCCGGCAGGCTGGTCGCTGAATGGACCCTCATTGTGGCTGTCTTCCAGCTCTTCAAACGCCGCCACAATAGAATCTCGAAGGGATTTGAACCAAGCCGCTGCCTGGGCCTTTTCCTCAATCATGTCACTCTTCATCATCCGACCTCTATATCTGAAACCAAACCGTGCCCTGATACCTCCGCTAGCGAAGGCCGGGACATTAGTGGACCGGAACCTCCACCGTATCCAAAAGCGTGCGCCCACCATCCAAGGTCACGATCTGCCCGGTCATAAAGGCCGAGGCATCCGACGCCAGAAATTGCGCCGCTTCGGTCAATTCCGTTGGCGCTGCAATCCGTCCGAGGGGTGTGTGGCGTTCAATGTCCTGTCGAAACGCGCGGTTGTCCTTCAGCGTGGCCTGCATCGACGCGCTCATCACCGATCCAAAGGCGATTGAATTCACCCGAATGCGATGCGGCGCCAAAGACACCGACAAAGAGCGGGTCAATTGATCCAGCGCTGCGGACGCAACACAATAGGCCATCAACTCGGGATGGGAGCGGCGCGCTGCAATCGAAGACAGGTTGATGATGGCACCGTTTGGCGCTCCATTGTCCCGTTCTTCCCCTTGTTTGATCATGCGGCGGGCCACCTGCTGTGACAGCCGCATGGTAGGCAGCAAAGTCTGGTTCAACAGCAGTTCAAGCGATTGATCCTCCGGGTCAAGCGGCTCGGTCGGCACAACCTGGCGGGCGCCGTTGACGAGAATGTCGACTTCGTCAAACGCATCGATTGTTGCTGACAGGAGGTTTGCGATCGTCAACCGCTCCCGCAAGTCTCCCGCAAAATAGCGGATGTTGCTTTCATCCACCTCAGCCCCGAGTTCTGCCAACAGCGCGGCCTCGTCAGTATCGGCGAACATGACGTTCGCTCCAGCCGCGGCAAACTGCTTTCCAATTGCAAGGCCGATACCGCTGGACGAGCCAGTCACAATGGCCGTCTTGCCCGAAATGGAAAAGGACATGAGAGATCTCCGTCGTCGGTGATGCGAGTCGTGCATCCTTGGTCAGAGCAACCTAACCGCCACGGTGTTCGGAGAAAACCATCTCTTGGCAAAGATCGGATCTGTCAGCGCTTGCTCTTGCGCGGGCGGCTGGCGTGCAACACTTTGAAACGATTGTCTCCGGCCACTTCTTCGACCGTGGCGAATGCCTCTGCCAGGGTGTTTTCGTACGGCAGGTGCCGGTTTGCCACCATCCACAAAGAACCCGCAGGCGCCAACAACGCCGCTGACGTGCGGATAAACTCCTGCCCCAAAGATGGCTCCGCTGCGCGACCGGTGTGGAACGGTGGATTCGACACCACGGCATCGACCCGTTGAGCGAGTTTCCAACCGCGCGCATCAGCCCAGTGGAACTGCGCGCGCTCATCGGTGATGTTCTCTTTGGCGCAGGCAAGGGCCGCGTGATCCGCTTCGACCAGATGCAGTGTTTTTATCGTGGTGTCCCGCAACATCATCGCAGACAGGAACCCCCACCCTGCACCGAGATCGACAACTGTTTTGCCCAATTTGGCAGGCAATGCCCCAATCAACAGATCGGATGCAGGATCGACGCCATCCGCCGAAAACACGCCTGGCGCTGTCATATATCCTTGCGGGCTGCGCGATGGGCGTTCTTCCCAGGATGCAAGATCCGCACCCTGTGCGTTGAACCAGGCAATCTTACCATGAGATTTGGCCAGTGGGGCCGACAAATCCACGCTACGTTTCAACGCCTTGAGGATCGAATCCACCCCGTTGGTTTTACTGCCATCAACGACAACCTGACCATCGGTCGCCGCAGCGGCCTGCGCAATGAGCGTACGCGCCAGTGCCTTTGCGCGCGGCAGAAACACAATCGCCGCGGCGTAGCGTTGCTGCGCCACGGATACGGCACCACAGTTGTAGCCCCGCTGAGACCAGACAGTATGGTCAGGCGCAAAGGGCTGGATCACGACAACCCTCTCCTTTGGGAGCGCGGATAGATCAGCGTCGGCAGGGGGTTGGAAGACAGCGATAGTGCCATGTTCAGGCACAACAAATGCGCCTGTCTCAATGGCCAGGGACAGACGGGCAGACATGGGATCCTCGTTAGTCTTCTTTTTCCATGGTGCACTGCAGTGGGTGCTGGTGGCGATGGGCAAAATCCATCACCTGCCCCACTTTGGTTTCAGCGATCTCATGGCTGAACACACCAACAACCGCCACACCTTTTTTGTGGACCGTCAGCATGACTTCGAACGCCTCCGCGTGAGTCATGTTGAAAAACCGTTCCAGAACCATCACCACAAATTCCATCGGGGTGTAGTCGTCGTTCAACAGCAACACCTTGTACCGGGGCGGACGCTGGGTTTTTGGCCGCGTCTTCGTCAGAACACCGAGGTCGGTGTCGTCATCTGAATGGTCCGACATCATTACTGGTGTAGGCAACATGGGCACTGGATTCCGTTCATGGATGGCGTTTGTTGGCACCGTTATATAGTCTATCTGGCAAATAGGAAAAGGGATTGAGCGTGACGAATTGACCAGAAAGTTAACGACTATTGGCTTCGATGCAGATGACACGCTCTGGCACAACGAACGATTTTTCCGCATCACGCAGGACCGATTTGCCGAACTGCTGATGGACCATATTGCGGACGACCTGGACCAACAGGCACTCGCCGCGCGGCTGCTTGCCTCTGAAAAACGCAATCTCGGCCGCTATGGGTATGGTGTGAAGGGCTTCACCTTGTCCATGATTGAAACGGCGATTGAAGTTACCGATGCGCGCGTCCCGGCTTCGGTTATTCAAGAGCTGATCGTCGCAGGGCAGATGATGCTCACCTACCCGATCGAGTTGCTGCCTGCGGCGAAAATGGCCGTTGAGACGATGGCCGAAAACCACCGCGTTGTCCTTATTACCAAAGGCGATCTGCTGGATCAGGAGCGCAAACTGGCGCAATCCGGTCTCGGGGATCTGTTCGACGGGGTCGAAATCGTTTCGGAAAAAACACCAGAGGTTTATACCGAGATCTTTGCTCGCCACGGCAACGGTGCCGAGCATGCCATGATGGTCGGCAATTCCATGCGCTCTGACGTGGTGCCGATGATCGAGGCCGGTGGTTGGGGCACCTATGTGCCTCATGGTCTGGTCTGGGAAGTGGAATACGCCCCTGCCCCGAGCAGTAGCCCAAGGTACAACGAAATCGCTGATCTCAGCGCACTGCCTGCTTTAGTTTCCAACCTGCCCTGACACCCTCAACTCACATGGGCCTCTGCCTGCCCGAGCCGAAAGAGACGACACAATGCCCCACGCGGAAATCAAATACACCGACGGCCTGTCAATCGATCCACAGGCGCTGCTGGCCCAGATCGAATCGCGGATCCTGGCGCATGACGACGGCGCTGGTGCCTGCAAAGGTCGGGCGATCAAGATTGAGGACTTTCATCATCGCCACATCGACATCAAAGTTGCCCTGCTGGTGAAACCTCACCGAGACGCTGCATTTTCGCAGGCGCTTTTGGCGGATCTGCGGGCCAGTCTTCTGCCACTGATTCCGAAACCCAGCTTCTTCTCGCTGGAAGTGACCTATTCGGGGCCGTTCTACATCACCGAAGAACTGGTGGAGTGAGGACGATTCTGCGTCCGGGGAACAGCAGCGTGCACGATACCTTCGTTATTGTTGTTGCCCAGAGTCCTCAACTCTGGCGGGCAGAGCCCCGGATCAGCCTCCGAAATCAAGTTTTTTAGGTAACGCTTCATTAACCAAGAGCGCATCTTGTGGTGGGTGAAATGGCCGCCCACAAGATGTCGAGGCGCTCTCTTTCGTCCGAAAACATCATAGAAACCAGAAGGTTTATTCGATTTTGCCCCTGTGCTAGGCTTTCTCCAAGCAGGCAAATAAGCCAGCCGAAAAATCGGTGGCACCAGAGGCATAGATGGCAGACAACGTGCAGATCAGGCGGACTCCGCTGATCCGCGCGCAGCAGGGCATCCCCCCGTTGTTGCGTTGGGTCTTGGGACTTAGTGTTTTTCTTTTTGTGACCTTGCTGTCGCCCCCATCGGTGGTTGCGGCACCCTATGCGGCCATGGTGATCGACGCGCGCACGGGCGAAGTGCTGCATTCGCGCAACGCAGACACACGGCTACACCCCGCATCATTGACCAAAATGATGACCCTCTACATCGCGTTCGAAGCGGTGCGGAATGGCGAAATCACCCTGGACACAAAGGTCAAGATCAGCCGCAATGCAGCTGCCGAGCCGCCATCAAAACTGGGCCTGAAGTCAGGTCAACGGATCTCGCTACGCCATTTGATCCGCGCTGCCGCGATCAAATCCGCCAATGACGCCGCAACCGCAATCGGCGAAGCACTGTCAGGATCGGAAGCAGCCTTTGCCCGGCGCATGACCCGCACGGCCAAAGCGCTCGGTATGTCCCGCACAACATTCAAAAACGCCCATGGCCTGACCGAAAAGGGGCATATGTCCACCGCCCGCGACATGACAACGCTGGGCCGCCATCTGCTCTATGATTATCCCGAGTATTACAATCTGTTCTCGCGGCGCACGGCAGACGCTGGCATTAGGACAGTCCCAAACACCAACCGTCGTCTGCTTGCGGCCTACCGCGGTGCGGATGGTATCAAAACCGGCTACACCCGTGCGGCGGGCTTTAACCTGGTCGCTTCGGCGGAACGTGGCAATGAACGGGTGATCGCGACAGTCTTTGGCGGAAAGTCATCGACCTCGCGCAATGCCAAAGTTGCGGAGCTCCTTGATCTCGGGTTCCGGCGTGCGCCCTCTCAGGCCAAGTTGCGCCGCCCCACCCCTCCGCAGTATCAGGGCAACCAAGGTCTTTCCGTGCAGGTTGCCGAAGCTCATGGAACAGCTGGCAAAACCGTTCGCGTGAACGGATTGGTGAAAACCAGCCTGCGCCCCAAACTGCGCCCCCAGACTAATGTCGCACAGGACACGCTGCTGGCTGAGGCCGAGACTGCAACAACGGCAGAGGCCATCGCAGCAGAGGTCGCAGCTGCGCAATCAGACACAGGCACATCCGCCACAGACCGGGCCGTTCTGCGCGCAAGCATCACCGCCGCTATTCAGGAAGCGGACATCGTGTCAGCGATTGCAGAAGAGCCGTCAAAGCCCATCATCGAAACTCTGGCGCGGCCCCGTCCCTTCATTGGTCTGCGCCCGCAACGCCGCCCGGCGCAACTGGCCGAAAGCCAGACTGCCGCCGCACCGGAACCTGTGGTCGTCACACGCCTGTCGACATCTGGCGGCCGGTATTGGGGCATCAACGTCGGACGCTACGGCAGCAGGTATCAGGCTGAAAAAGTGTTGCTGCGGACCGCGCTTGCAGAAATGGCGACGCTGGATGGGAGCCTACGCAAGGTTGTGCGCACGCCCCGCGGCTTCGACGCTAATTTTCTGGGGATGACCAAGGAAAGTGCAGCACTGGCCTGCCGCAGGCTGACCGCGCGCAACATCAGCTGCGAAACAGTCGGCCCCTCGTGACCCCTCGCGATCAATTGAAATCCAAAGATCCAGATCAAGGCACCATAATCGGGTGCCTTGATTTGTTTTGGCGTCTGCAAATGCCCATCAGGGCTTGGGGCGTTCGTCCCATTCATCGCTCAGGATACGGCGGGCATCGCCCTGGGGATCGTCATACTGATTGGACCGCACGGTGTAGAGAAACCCAGCCAGCCCCAGACCGCCAAGCAGGAGCGAGATCGGGATAAGATAAGACAATACGCTCAACTCGGGTCCTTTCCTTGTTCTGCACGCGTCTGCTCAGTTCACATCTGCAATCAGCGCAGCCGCAGCGCGTTCAGCGACACCGTGATTGACGAGGTCGACATGGCAAGCGCTGCAACCAGCGGCGTTGCCAAACCAGCAATCGCCAAGGGTACCGCCACAATATTGTAGAGCGTCGCAATGCGGAAGTTCTCTTGAATGCGACGGCGTGCCTGTTGCGACAGCGCGCAGGCTTCCGCAATCGGGCGCAAATCCCGGCCCAACAACACGATGTCCGAAGCAACACGGGCCGCATCCAGCGCCGACGCCGGAGAGATGGCCACATGCGCTGCTGTCAGAGCTGCCGTATCATTCAGGCCATCGCCCACCATCAACACCTTGTGCCCTTGCTCGACCAAGGTGTTGATGCGTTCGGATTTCTCCTGTGGCAGCGCGTTTGCGACCCACTTGGTGATGCCAAGCCGGGCTGCCATATCGCGCACCACGTTTTCAGCGTCGCCCGAAATCAGCCAAATCTCTTTGCCCGAACGGATCAGATCCTGAACCACCGCTTCTGCACCCGGGCGCAGGCTGTCGGAAAACGTGATAGCCTGGACGTCACCCAGGCCCAGGTCGAGATAGGCTGCGGTTTGCGCAGCGGGCTCAGCCCCGACCCAAGCGGCGCGTCCCAGACGCACCTGCCGCCCCTCGAGGTGGGCTTCGGTGCCAAAGCCCGGAACCTCCCGCAGATCATCGACTGGGGCAGGAACCACACCGATCGCCTCTGCCGCTTTGCAGATCGCGGCAGACAGCGGATGGTCCGAACCGCGAGCCAGTGCATAAGCAACCTGCTGGCCCTGCGCCGAGAGTGCCGCAAAATCGTCAACTTGCGGCGTGCCATTCGTCAGCGTGCCCGTCTTGTCAAACACAACGGTGTCGATTTCAGCCAGACGCTCCAGCGCAGTGGCATGTTTGATCAACATGCCTTTTTTGAACAACCGGCCCGAGGCGGCGGTGGTCACAGCCGGCACCGCAAGGCCAAGCGCACAAGGACAGGTGATGATCAAAACAGCCGCGGCAATGTTCAGCGCGACGCGCATATCGAAAGTGAACAGATACCACCCCAGAAAGGCCAGCGCCGAAAGAATATGCACACCCGGCGCATAGAGTTTCGCCGCCTGATCCGCCAAAGAGGTATAGCGGGACCGCCCCGATTCCGCGATGGCGACCAACTCGGTCAACTGATGCAGTGAGCTGTCCGCGCCAACGGCGGTGACCCGAACCGTCAGGGGACCGGTGAGATTGACCTCTCCTGCGGACACGGACGAGCCAGTTTCAACAAAGACCGGCAGTGTTTCACCCGTCAGCAGAGAGCGGTCCAGTTCCGACTGACCGCTGATCACCTGACCATCGACTGGCATTCTGCCGCCCGGACGCACAAGCAGATGATCCCCGACGACAAGATCGCCAAGCGCAACCTCCGCTGTGGCACCAGTGTCATCCAGCCGCAGCGCGCGAGGCACCTCCAGCGCGGCCAACTCCTCGGCGGCGGATCGGGCAACGGCGCGGGTCCGGTGGTCCAGATATCGTCCCGCCAACAGAAAAAACGTCAGCGTCAGGGCCGCATCAAAATAGGCGTGTTCACCCGACAAAGACGTCTCCCACAGCGAGGTGACCAGCGCCAACACCAAGGCCAGCACAATCGGAACGTCCATATTCAGCCGCTTCACCCGCAGGGCCTGCCATGCGTTGCGAAAGAACGGCTGCCCGGAGAACAAAATTGCGGGAAACGTGATAGCCGCCGAAATCCAATGAAACAGATCTCTCGTCGCGTCGCTGGCACCGGACCATACGGACACGGAAAGCAGCATCACATTCATAGAAGCAAACCCGGCCACAGCCAGGCGCATCAACAGATCCCGCCCTGCCTTGTCCTGATCGGTGGCGGTGAGCGCAGACAGATCCAATTCATGCGCCTCAAACCCCAGATCTTCCAACAGTGGGATCAGATCTGCGGCTTTCAGATCGGGTCCTGCCTCGATCAGCGCACGCTTCAATGTCAGGTTGACCCGCGCCGTTTCCACCTCCGGATGGTCATTCAGGGCGCGTTCAATGGTCGAAATACAGGCCTGACAATGAATCGTTGGCAACGATAGCGCCAAGCGCGCATTGGCCGGAGCCTCGACGTTCTGGCCATCTGGCGCTGCAATGCAGCCAGGGCAGACGGCCATTTGGGGGCGCGCTACAGTCGTCATCTCACGTCACCGCGCCACATGAAGAATAACGCGCTGTTCAAACTCGGTCCCGTTGAAGGCACGCGCTTTCATGCGGATGTTCCAATTGCCCGCGCTCAGCACAGCAGGCGCAACATAAGCCTGACCGTCGAACTGGAACGCGAGAACCTGATCATCTTTGACATGGGTGGCGCGCCCCAGTGTGGCGGCCAGCTGTTCCACCTGTACCGGTTTGCCCGCCGTATCGGTGATTTCCAATTTCACCACCCCATCGGCAGCCGAGGCGTAGACGGACCATCCCAGCGCCTGTTGGGCATCGCGACGTTTGTCAAAACTCTGACTAGCCACGTAACTGTTTTTGACTTCGAGACCGGGAAAGGTGCTCACGGCGTTGACGGCCAGCGCGATGTTCACCGTGATGATCACACCAAAAGCGCCCGCGAAAATCATCAAGACATGCCATCCGGTAAGCTGACGGGGTGTTGATTGGTCTTTCATCTGGCGTCTCCTTTGCCATTGAAGCTGCTGTCCCGGTAGGCGCGTTCATCGTTTTGTGCGTCGGTCACCCATATCCGCAGCGGCGTGCTGCGCGCCATTGCCGGGTCTGATCCAGCGGGTGCAACAACATAAACGCGCTGCAACAGGCTGGTATCGGCTGGAACCTCAACCACAAGCCCTGACTGCCCTTCGATAGACAATGTCAGCGCGGGTTCGCCTTTCAGCGACATGGTGAAGGGTCTCGGCTCACCGGTTTTGTTGCGCAGACGCACGTCGTAGGTGTTGCGGATGGACCCATCAGACAGAGTGACAAATGTTGGATTGCGGACCGGCGCGACGGTCAATTCAATGTCAGACCGGATAAACAGTGCAAACAGAAGGGCAATACCCACACCGCTCCACAGCGCCGTATACATAATCGTCCGCGGGCGCAGGATATGCGACCAGATGTTTTTCGGCGGCTGCCCTGCCCGTTCCGCCGTTTCATCACTCAGCGCCATGTAGTCGATCAGACCGCGCGGCTTGCCAATTCGGTCCATGACATCATCACAAGCGTCGATGCAGAGCGCGCAGGTGATACACTCCATCTGCTGCCCGTCGCGGATATCAATGCCCATGGGGCAAACATTCACGCAGGCCATGCAATCGATGCAATCGCCGTGCTGCATATCGGGTGCATCCGTTTTCCGTGTTTTGCCCCGCGGCTCGCCGCGCCACTCGCGGTAGCCAACGGTGAGCGTGTCTTCGTCCATCATTGCCGCCTGGATTCGCGGCCATGGGCAGGCGTAGATACAGATCTGCTCGCGGGCGAAACCGCCAAACAAAAACGTCGTGCCAGTCAAAATGGCCACAGTCGAATAGGCCACGGGATGGGCGTTGCCGGTCACCAGATCTTTCATCAATGTCGGCGCATCAGCAAAATAGAAAACCCATGCGCCGCCAGTCGCCAGGCCGATCAGCAGCCATACCACCCATTTTGTAATCCGCAGGCGAATTTTGCGCAGATCCAGCTTTTTCTGGTGATGCAAACGCAAGCGCGCGTTGCGATCCCCTTCGATCCAGCGTTCGACAAGAATGAACAGATCGGTCCAAACCGTCTGCGGACACGCATAGCCGCACCAGACACGGCCCAGGGCCGATGTGAACAGGAATAGTCCCAACCCGGCCATGATCAAAAGACCCGCAACGAAATAGAATTCGTGCGGCCAGATCTCGATCCAGAAGAAATAAAACCGACGATTGGCAAGATCCAGCAGGACCGCCTGATCCGGCAGAGCGGGCCCCCGGTCCCAACGGATCCACGGGGTCAGATAGTAGATCCCAAGCGTTACAGCCATGATGTACCATTTCAGGTTGCGAAAGGCACCGGACACCCGACGCGGGAAAATCGGCTCTCTGGGGGCATATAGTTTCGGGGCGGGATTGGAATCACTCACGGACTCACTCCAAATCTTGCGTCGATGTCTCCGTTGTCACAAATGTCAGATCGTCACTCTTTGACGTGGATCAAAACGGACATACTGGAGGCATCTTTTCCATATATTCCGCCACATCCCAAAAGACTGGGAGCGGCCATCAAATGCGCAAAAACTATAATCAAATCAGATCTTTGGATATTCGCCAGTTTGCCACGCGGCGCCCTGCCGCAGATGTGACACCTGGGCGCAGGCCCACAACCCACACATCGCAGGTGGCCCTGCCGCGCAGCTGTTCAGCGCGCAAATCAAACGCGCGATCCGGGACGTCATTGCAGGATCATCAAGTCCAAGACGCCACAACGATGCGCAGGTCGCAGGCTATATATCCTGCTGTTTCAACCAGCGAATAAAGGCGCGAGCTGGACGTCGCAGCGGACTAGGATGCGTCACGATGTGGTAGCCCGTGCCCTCTTCCTCGCAGAACAGTTCCACGAGGCGACCCGCCTGCAAATCAGGCTCTGCAAAGACCCGAACAGTTACTGCGATGCCCTGCCCGTCACGCGCACCATCCAAGAGCAGGTTTCCCGGCAGGGCGATACGGGTGCGGATCTTGGCGTCATCAATCCCACGCTTGCGCAGCCATTGGGTGGCCTCGGTTGTGCCCAGCTCTTCGATCCAGGGGTAGGACAGCAAATCTTCGGGCGCGGTCACCCGGTTTCCCGGCACCAGATCCGGCGCAGCAAGAATCACCAAACCTGATCGCACAAGCATTTCTGACTCGACGCCTGGCCAGCCCCCGGTGCCGAACCGCAGCCCCAGATCCACGCCACCCGGCGTCGGGTCAACCAACCCACCGGTGGGATCAATCACCAAATCGATATCCGGTTGCGCCGTGCGGAATTGCGCCAGTCGCGGCATCAGCCAATTGGCCGCAAACGTGGGTGTGCAGGTCACATGCAGCGGTCTGGCCTCCCGGGCGGAGGTCAGGTCCTCGACCGCCTGACTGATCCGTGCAAACCCGGTTTGCAAGGCACGGGCCAGCTCCTCCCCCTCTGCGGTCAGCTGCATGGCGCGTCCGCGGCGGTCCAACAGTTTCAACCCCATATGCTTTTCCAGCAGGCGCAATTGCTGGCTCACAGCCGCATGGCTCACGTTGAGGGCTGCGCCAGCGTCAACAAGGTTCCGGCTGTCCGCAAAGGCAGAGAACGCGCGCAAAGCTGCCAGCGGAGGCATCTTCATCCAATTCATCTGAAAGCCCAGCTTACATTTAGGTTTTGTAATTGAGTCGCATATTGGCCGCCATCACGCAAGGATCATCCATACCGTGACACACGTGGAGAGATCCAAATGCTGATGATTTATGCCAACTCAATGCGTATTGCGACCCGCCAAACCCCAGTTGGGTCCACGAACGCCCCCGCCGAAACATCCGCTACGACGCCGCTACCGGCACAACCAAAACCTGCCGAAACAGTTAAGAATGGTATCTCGTGCCAGCTTTTCGGGAAACGCGCGAACAAGTCGGAAAACTGGCACCAGAGTGTATCAGCTGCCTGTGACACATGATGGCCACAAGGGTTGAACCGAGGAAACAGCCCCACGCGACAGCGATCCATCAAAGGTCCGAGCGCGCGATCTTGTTTCTTCTAACCAAGGTATAGCGAGATTGACAAAGCCGCGATTTGACCTCGATCAACCCGGTGCAAAACGACAAAGCCCCGCTCTCAGAGCGGGGCTTTGCTGTGATAGAGACGCTTGGCGCTTATTCACCGCCACCCAACTGGTGAACATAGGCGGAAACCGCGCGGATCTGCGCTTCGCTCAACCGGGTGTTCCAGGGTGGCATGACGCCATAGCGCGAGTTGTAGATTGTC
The DNA here is from genome assembly GCF_022825805.1 of Phaeobacter sp. Taxonomy (GTDB): domain Bacteria; phylum Pseudomonadota; class Alphaproteobacteria; order Rhodobacterales; family Rhodobacteraceae; genus Phaeobacter. Next base: position 28,181 of record NZ_JAJDWC010000152.1, on the reverse strand, counting down.
TCGTAAACGGTGGCATAATCACCGCCATAGAGCCAAATCGCATCGGCCAGGTTCGGCGCACCCTGATAGATGTCACCGGTGCCGTCATCCATATGACATGATGAACAATTCTCAGCGTAAACCGCCGCACCTGCCTCAACTTGGCTTGCGTCCTGCGGGACACCTGACAGCGACATCACATAGTTCGCGACCTGCGCGATCTCTGTTTTGCCCAGCAGTTCATCACGCCCAAAGGCCGGCATTTCCGAATAGCGCGCGTCGTCGCTTTCTTCGTTTCGGATGCCATGGGACACGGTCACATGGATGTCCTCCATAGTGCCCCCCCAGAGCCAATCATCGTCAAGAAGGTTAGGATAGCCCTTGGCCCCAGCAGCACCCGCACCGTGGCATTGGGCACACCAGGTCTTGAACACAGCAGCGCCAGAAGACACCGCATAGCTGTTCAGATTGGCATCTGCCGCAATTTCGGTCAGATCTGTTTCGATCAGCCGGGCATTGATCGGCGCATTGGCCTCGTCGACTGCGGCGATATCTGCCACCACATCCGCGCGGGAGTTCCAAGCCAGAACACCGGCCGTTGCGGACTGGATCCCCGGCCAAGCGGGATAGGCAATGGTATAGCCAATGCCCCAGATGATGGTCGCATAGAAGGTCCAAAGCCACCAACGCGGCATCGGGTTGTCGAATTCTTCGATCCCATCCCAGCTGTGACCAGTGGTGTTCGGATCATCATCGTATTTTTTGACTTTTTTGCTCATGACCGCACCTCCGCGGCGTCAGCCCTGTCTGGGGCGGGTTTGTCTTCGTGGCGGAACGGAATGTTGGCCGTATCCTGGTAGGCCTTGGTCGAGCCGGGGCGGAAGGCCCAGATCACGACGACCATGAAGAACGAGAACAGGAACAACAGCATCCAGCTGTCAGCGAATTGGCGGAGAAATGTATAGAGTTCCATCCAAGGCTCCGATCAGCGGTTGGCGACAGGGGTGAAGGTTGTGAAATCAACCAATGTGCCCAGCATCTGCAGATAGGCGATCAGTGCATCAGCTTCCGAAACACCAGGTTGCCCGTCGAAGTTCCGCACGTTGATGTCCTCGCCGTAGCGCTCGAGCAGCCCGTCATAGTCAGCGTCGGGATTGGCCTGCACGCGGAAGTCCATCTGCGCATTTTCGACCATCTCGTCTGTGTAGGGCACACCGACAATCGCATTGGCGGCCATCACGTCACCGATGTATTGGCCATCAATCCTCTTGTCCTCCAGGAACGCATACTTCGGCATGACAGATTCCGGCACGACAGATTGCGGATCGCGCAGGTGGTCAACGTGCCATTCATCCGAATAGCGGCCGCCAACACGGGCCAGATCCGGCCCTGTCCGCTTGGACCCCCACTGGAACGGATGGTCGTACATCGACTCCGCCGCCAGTGAATAAGGACCGTAGCGTTCGACTTCGTCGCGCATCGGGCGGATCATCTGGCTGTGACAGACGTAGCAGCCTTCCCGGATGTAGATGTCGCGGCCCGCCAACTCCAGCGGGGTGTAAGGCCGCATGCCTTCAACCTCTTCGATAGTGTTTTCCAGCCAGAACAGCGGGGCGATCTGGACCAGACCACCGATGGTGACCACAAGGAAACTACACACCAACAGAAGCGTTGCATTGGTCTCGAGGATTTTATGTTTGTCGAGAATTGCCATCGTCCGGCCCTCCTTATTCAGCCGGAACCGCAACGGTCAGGCTGGCTTCTTTTGCCGGGGCCCGTCGCACGGTCATCCAAAGATTGAAGCACATGATCACAGAGCCTGCGAGGAACATGACCCCGCCCAGAGCCCGCACCACATACATGGGGAATTTGGCTGCCACGGTGTCTGCAAAGGAGTTCACCAAGAAGCCGTTCGCATCGACTTCGCGCCACATCAGGCCTTCCATGATGCCGGTCACCCACATGGAGGCGGCGTAGAGAATGATGCCGATTGTGGCCAGCCAGAAGTGCCAGGACACCAGGCTCAGAGAGTAGAGACGCTCGCGTTTCCACAGAACCGGCACCAGGAAGTAGAGCGCACCAAAGGTGATCATACCATTCCAACCCAGCGCGCCAGAATGCACGTGACCAATGGTCCAGTCGGTGTAGTGCGACAGGGAGTTCACAGCCCGGATCGACATCATCGGACCTTCGAAGGTGGACATACCGTAGAAGCCGATCGAGATCACCATCATGCGGATCACAGGGTCGGTGCGCAGCTTGTCCCATGCACCAGACAGGGTCATCAGCCCGTTGATCATACCGCCCCAGCTGGGCATCCACAGCACGATCGAGAACACCATACCAAGGGTCGAAGCCCAATCCGGCAGCGCGGTGTAGTGCAGGTGGTGTGGACCCGCCCAGATATACAGGAAGATCAAAGCCCAGAAGTGGATGATCGACAGTTTATACGAAAACACCGGACGTTCAGCCTGCTTGGGCACGAAGTAATACATCATGCCAAGGAAGCCCGCGGTCAGGAAAAATCCAACGGCGTTGTGGCCATACCACCATTGCACCATGGCATCCTGCACACCGGCCCAGACGATCACGGATTTGGACCCCCAGATCGACACTGGGATGGTCAGGTTGTTGACCACGTGCAGCATCGCAACGGTGACGATGAAAGCCAGATAGAACCAGTTGGCGACATAGATATGCGGCTCTTTGCGGCGGATGATGGTGCCGAGAAACACCGCCAGATGGGCCACCCAGACGATGGTCAGCCACAGATCCACATACCATTCGGGCTCTGCGTATTCCTTCGATTGTGTGCCACCCAGCAAGTAGCCGGTCGCTGCCAGAACGATGAACAGCTGGTAGCCCCAAAATACAAACCACGCCAAGTTGCCACCCCACAAACGCGCCGCAGAGGTGCGTTGCACAACATAGAAGGAGGTTGCCAGCAGCGCATTGCCGCCAAACGCAAAAATCACTGCAGAAGTATGCAGCGGCCGCAGTCGCCCAAAGTTGGCAAACCCCTGGGCCCAGTCGAAATTGAGCACCGGAAACGCCAGCTGGAAGGCGATGTAAACACCAACAAGAAACCCGACAACGCCCCAAAAGGCGGTCGCGATCACACCGTATCTGACCACGCTGTCGAAATATTCTTGTTGAATTGGGCCCGCGGCGACAACCGGTTCATCGGTGCGGCGGAGCGTGTACAAAAACAGGCCACCTGCCACGAGCATGATAATTATCGCGTGGACCTGATAGGCCAAATCGCGTGCATAGTTGGTCGCAATCATCGCAAAGAGCGTGATCAAACCAAGCGCGATGAGCTTGATATAGTTAGACATCTTGCGTCCCTTTCCTCGTCCGGCACGATTCTCGGTCTCGTGTCAGAGCCATTTTTATGGGTCTTTGATGCTAAAACTCCCGCCTCGGCGCCTTGATCTGCATCAAGACAGTTTCGATCAGGCTGTGACAAAACATCTGCGACGGCAGCGCCTCCCAGCGTGGAACGCGCCTGTGCCGCCGGAGTAGAGATTGGCGAGGAAAACATGTCTTACAAAACGCTGCTGACGGTTCTCACGGCCCCGGATACGGGCAAGACACAGCTTGAACAGGTTATCGCGCTTGCGGCCTCTCAGAACGGCCATGCCGACGCTCTTTGCCTTGGCGTCGACCGGACCCAGACCGGCTATTACTATGCTGGCGCAAACGCGATGATCCTGCAGGAAACTCTGGCGCGCGCGCAGGAAGACGTGAACCAGATCGAACAACAGGTGACCAAACGGCTCGCGCTTTCCGGTATCAGTTTCGCAGTAGAGACGGGTGTGGTGCAAATGGCCGACATCAGTCGCCATATTGCCCAGTTGGCACGCTTCTCAGATCTGGTTGTGCTGGAACAGCCCTACGGCAAAAACAGCCCCGCTGAGGCAGAGGTGATCGTCGAAAGCGCACTATTCGAAGGACGTGCGCCCGTGCTGATCCTGCCCAAAGACGGGCAGCTCAAACAACCGCCGCGCACCGTCATGGTCGCGTGGAATGAAAGCGTCGAAGCGATGGTCGCCATCCGCAAGGCGCTGCCCATGTTGATGACCGCCGATCTGGTACGTGTGGTGATGATTGATCCTCCGCGGCATGGCCCAGAAAGATCCGATCCCGGTGGTCGGCTCTGTCAGATGCTGTCGCGGCACGGTATCAAATGCGAAATCGATATTCTGAGCAAGACCATGACCCGCGTGTCCGATGTGCTCAACCGTCATATCGTGGACACCAATGCCGACCTGTTGGTGATGGGCGCATACGGCCATTCGCGGTTCCGCGAGGCAATCCTAGGTGGCGCGACCCGAAACATGCTGGAAAACGCAAATATCCCGGTGTTGATGGCGCACTGACGCGCATGGCTGGCAAAGGCGGCGGTGCCCAACATCCCGGGGTCAACGACCTAGGGTGTTGGGCACTGTCATAGGGGGCAGTTAAGTCGACTGCGTCGGTCGCCTCTATCAGCTGCAGCGGGTCAGCTAAGGCAAGGTCAGCTGAGGCAAGCACCATCGCTGTCATCACCGGCTTCGGCGATGAGACGCTCCATCTCCGGCACGGTGACACGCCGTTTGCCTTCCAACTGGATCACCCCATCGCGTTTCAGGGCAGACATCTGACGGCTGACTGTTTCCAGCGTCAAACCGAGGTAATCTGCCATTGCCTCGCGGGTGAGGGGCAGATCGAACACGATGGCCCCATCCGCCTTTGATGCCTGCAACGAAGCGTCCCGTCGCGCCAGAATAGACAGCAAGCTGGCAATTTTCTCGCGTGCTGTTTTGCGGCCCAGAACCAGCATCCACTCCCGCGCTGCGTCCAACTCGTCGAGGGTCATCTCCAGCAGGCGATGCGCAATATGCGGCGTGCGGGACATCAGTTCTTCAAATGGTTTCCGGCGGAAACAACACATCACCACAGTGGATGTCGCCACCACATTGTAGGCGGCGTTGTCACGTCCGGGTCTGCCCACAAAATCACTGGGCAACAACAATCCCACCATCTGGGTCCGCCCATCTTCCATGGTCTGGGTCAGGGTCGCGATACCGGTGACCACAGACCCCACAAAATCCATCCGGTCACCTGACCAGGTTATGGGCTGTCCGGCCTCATAGGTGCGGTAGTATTTGATGGCATCCAGTTCTTGCAATTCATCGGTATCACACCGGGAACACACCGCACGATGGCGAATTGGACAATCGCCACATTCTATATTTTTGATCGCAGCAAGAGACATCACTCACCCAATTTGATTTGCGTCAAAGCTACTACACATCGGCAAGTTGTACCGTAGCGACACCTGCACCGTTACTCAATCATAAACGGACTGTTTCAGATGCGGCGCCTCGGATCGGCTGGGCCAGATTGGCCCCTGCTCCTCTTTGGAATGCCAATGGTTTAGCTGTCTCGCCCATACCACCCTCCCCGCCCATCAAAATGTGCCATTCTGTCGCAAATTTTCAGCGGCTCACAAACGCCCTGATTTTACGGTGTTTGCGCTCAACCGCCGGTAAAAATGCCGCACCAAGCAGGCGCCAAACCGTCCGAAAATCGGACCTGCACGCTGCCCGAGCAAATGAGACAAAGTCGATTTAGGCGAAGTGAACCAGTCGCGGCACCAGAGGAAAGACCCCTTACCCCGCGGCGGCCAAGAGGGTCCGAGTATAGGGATGGGATGGGTTGCGAAACAGCTGCTCAGCATCCCCGGCTTCGACCACGTCGCCCTGCTGCATCACAACCACCTTATGCGACATGGCCCGCACAACGTTCAGATCATGTGAGATGAACAGATAAGCAAGCCCGTATCTGGCTTGCAGGTCTCTCAGCAGATCGACAATCTGCACTTGCACCGTCATATCAAGGGCCGATGTAGGCTCGTCCAGCACAACCAGTTTGGGGCGCAGAACCATAGCACGCGCGATGGCAATGCGCTGTCGCTGCCCGCCCGAAAATTCATGCGGATACCGATCCATAAACGCGGGATCCAAGCCCACTTCGGTCAGCACCTCCGCCACAAGATCCCGTGGATTACGGTCCTGATCAATCTTGTGGATGGCCAATCCTTCGGCGATGATCTGCGCGCAGGTCATGCGTGGGCTGAGCGCGCCAAACGGATCCTGAAACACGATCTGCATATCCGCACGCAGGCGGCGCAGATCACGGGTGGACCATTGGCGCAGATCCTGCCCCTGAAACTCCACCCGCCCCTCCGATTGGATCAGCCGCATGATCGCCAAAGCCAAAGTGGTTTTACCGCTTCCACTTTCCCCGACAATGCCCAAGGTCTCTCCAGCATGGACCGAAATGGACGTCGGGTTCACCGCCTTCACATGTCCGACGGTGCGTTTCAGCAATCCTGTCTGGATCGGAAACCACACTTTCAGCCCATCAGTGCGGATTAGCTCTTTTGCACCTTCTTTGACCGGCGCTGGGTGACCCGTTGGCTCCGCGTCCAGCAGTTTTTGAGTGTAAGGATGCTGAGGATTGGCAAACAGGTCTGCGGTTGACCCCTCCTCGACGATTTCGCCGTCTTTCATCACACAGACCCGGTCGGCGATGCGCCGCACAATGCTCAGATCATGGGTGATGAAAAGCAGACCCATCCCCTCGCTGGTTTTCAGTTCTGCCAGAAGATCAATGATCTGCTGTTGGATTGTCACATCAAGGGCCGTCGTCGGCTCATCCGCGATTAGGATATCGGGTTTATTCGCCAGGGCCATCGCGATCATCACCCGCTGGCGCTGCCCGCCGGACAATTGGTGCGGATAGGCGTCAAGTCGGCTTTCTGCGTCTCTGATTCCAACCTTGTTCAACAGATCAAGAATACGGTCGCGGGCAGCGGCCCCATCCAACCCCTGATGCAGCGCAAGCGACTCTGCGAGCTGTTTTTCGATCGTATGTAACGGATTCAGAGAGGTCATCGGCTCCTGAAAGATGAAGCTGATGTCATTGCCGCGCACCCGGCGCAGCTCGCGCTGGGATGCGTTGACCATCTCCTGTCCATCATAGGTCACGGACCCATCGACAGTGGCACTGTCCCCCAACAGTGACACCGTCGACAAAGCCGTGACCGATTTACCCGAGCCAGATTCGCCAACCAGCGCAACAGTTTCACCACGGCCAACCGTGAACGACACACCACGTACCGCATGTGTTGTCTTCCCGTCCTGACGGAAAGACACGGTCAGATTGGAAACGCGCAACAAAGGTGAGGGTCGCATTATCGATCTCCGATCCGAAGTTGTCTCACGGCGGGCCAACGCGTTTCGCTGAAATCAAGTCGCATAATCATGAGAAGGTTTTCCGCGGATCAAACGCATCGCGCACACCTTCGAAGATGAACACCAGCAGCGACAACATGATCGCAAACGTGAAAAATGCGGTGAAGGCCAGCCAGGGCGCCTCGAGGTTTTGTTTGGCCTGCAATGTCAATTCACCAAGAGACGGCGCTGATGACGGCAACCCGAAGCCCAAGAAATCCAAGCCAGCCAATGTGCCAATCGTGCCCGTCACGATGAAGGGCATAAAGGTGAGCGTGGCCACCATGGCGTTGGGCAGCATATGGCGGAACATAATCGTGAGGTTCCCCACCCCAAGCGCTTTGGCAGCGCGCACGTATTCTAGGTTCCGCGCACGCAGGAATTCGGCTCGAACCACGCTGACCAAAGCAGTCCAGCTGAACAGGATCATCAAGATCACCAGGAGCCAGAAGCTGCGGCCCAAGATCGCGAACATGATGATGATGACGTAAAGTTGTGGGATCGAACCCCAGATTTCGATGATCCGCTGAAACACAAGATCCAGCCAGCCGCCAAAGAACCCCTGCACCGCACCAGCCAGAATACCGATCACCGTCGCAGCGCCCGTCACCATCAGGGTGAACAGGATCGACAGGCGAAACCCATGGATGACGCGTGCCAGAACATCGCGTTTTGTATCGTCAGTGCCCAGCAGGTTTTGCCCATTCGGTGGCAGAGGGGCCGCACCAGGGCGATCCACTGTCGTGTTGTAGCTGTATGGGATCAGCGGCCAGATGGCCCAGCCCTGTTCAAAACCCTCTGCATCAAAGCTGCCTGCCTCGATATCGGCGATGATGCCTTCCGGATCATCGAAGCAGTCTTCGATGCCACCGGATGCGATCAAGCATTTGACCTCTGGGTCGCGGTAAACTGCCTCGGTTTGGAAATCACCGCCAAACGTCGTTTCGGGATAAAAGTTAAACACAGGCGTGAACAATTCACCGCGGTAGTTCACCAGAATGGGTTTGTCGTTCGCCACAAACTCGGCAAACAGCGACACGCCAAACAACACGCTAAAGATCCAGAGAGACCAATAAGCCCGCTTGTTGCGACGAAAGTTGTTCCAGCGCCGCTGGTTGAGAGGAGACAAAGCCATCGATCAACCCTCTCTCTTTTCGAAATCGATCCGTGGATCGACGATGACATACATGATGTCCGAAATGATGCCGACCACGAGGCTCATCAGTCCGAAAATAAACAACGTGCCAAAGATCACCGGGTAATCGCGCGCCACCGCTGCTTCGAACCCAAGTCGGCCGAGGCCATCCAGAGAGAAGATCGTTTCGATGATCAAGCTGCCTGAAAAGAACACGCCGATGAAGACGGCTGGGAAGCCGGCAATCACGATCAACATCGCATTGCGGAAGATGTGACCATACAGCACGCGACCCTCGCTCAGACCCTTGGCACGCGCCGTCATCACGTATTGCTTTTTGATCTCGTCCAAAAAGGAGTTTTTGGTCAGCAGTGTCAAAGTTGCAAAAGCCGAAATGGTGGATGCGATCACCGGCAAAGCGATGTGCCAGAAATAATCAGTGATTTTGCCAAACAGGCTCAGCGTTTCCCAGTTGTCGGAGGTCAAACCACGCAGCGGGAAAATCTGCAGGTACGATCCACCCGCAAACAGCACCAGCAGCAAGATCGCAAACAGGAAACCGGGAATGGCGTAGGCCGCAATGATCACGCCACTGGTCCAGGTGTCAAAGCGTGACCCGTCATTCAGCGCCTTGCGGATGCCCAATGGGATAGACACCAGGTAGGCAATCAAGGTCGACCAAAGGCCCAGAGATATGGAGACCGGCATCTTTTCCAGCACCAGATCCAGCACGTTGATCTTGCGGAAATAGCTCTCGCCAAAATCAAACCGCACGTAATTGCCAAGCATGATGAAAAAACGCTCGACCGGCGGCTTGTCCAATCCAAACTGCTCTTCCAGTTCCGCGATCAATTCAGGCGGCAGACCTTGACGTCCGGCGTAGTTTTCATTTGCTGAGATCACCTCTTCGCCAGCATCGCCACCGCCACCAGCGAACCCTTCAAAGACATCTCCGCCGCCTTCCAGCTGGGCAATAACCTGTTCAACCGGTCCGCCGGGGACAAACTGAACAAGCGCAAAGTTGATCACCAGGATCCCGAACAGCGTTGGGATGACAAGCAAGAGACGTCGTAGGATATAAGCAGCCATATCAACTGCTTACCGCAAAGCACCAGAGGACTTCAATGCAGCTTCCTTCTCTGCGTTGACCCACCACAGATCCTGCAATCCCAGATCAAAGGGCGGCAGGTTTTCTGGATGCTCATAGAAATTCCAGTAAGCCACCCAATTCACATCCAGATACCGGGTTGGCACCATGAACCGTTTGGCGCGGAGCACCCGGTCAAGGGCGCGCGCATTGGAATGAAGCGTTTCCTCGGTGGTCGCTCCGACGATGCCCGCGATCAGACCATCCACTGCCGGATCCGCCAATCCTGCGGGGTTGAAAACGGAGAACTCATGCGTGTCCGATCCAAACAGCTGATACAACCCGGTAGAGGGCAGCAACGACATCGGATAGGCAAAGGTGATCATGTCGAAGTCTTTTTCGCGGCGCCGACTGGTGTATTGCGCGAAATCCACGCGGTTGGCGACAGCATCAACCCCCATCTGGCGCAGGTTGGCCACATAAGGCTGCACGATCCGTTCGATCGTCGGGGAGTCGAGCAGGAATTCCACCTTCAACAACTCGCCATTGGCGTCACGGCGCAAGCCATCGTCACCGACGGTCCAACCTGCATCATCCAGCAACTTCATCGCGCGGCGCAAATTACGCCGATCCGCAGGACGCCCTGCCTTCGACTCATGTGCCATCACGGGTTCGTCGGTCAGAAGCGATGGATCAATCAAATCACCCAACTGCTCAAGAACCTCACGCTCCAGCCCCTCGGGTACACCCCGTGCTTGCAATGGCGTGTCCTGCCAGAACGAACTGCGGTGACGGAACAGACCGTATTGCAGGCTCTCGTTGGTCCATTCGAAATTATACGCCAATTGCAGCGCCTCGCGAACACGCGGATCCTGGAATTTGGGACGCAGCAAATTCATCACAAATCCGTTGGCGGAGGGGACATTGCCATTTGGCAGTTCGTCTTTGATGACGTTGCCGTCAGCAACCGCGTCAAACTCATAGGCTGTTGCCCAGCTTTTGGAGCTGTTTTCCGGGCGCATCGTGTAGACGCCGGCCTTGAAACCCTCCATCGCGGCGACGGCATCGCCGAAGTATTCAATCCGGATGCTGTCAAAGTTGTGACGACCGATGTTCACATTCACATCATTGCCCCAATAGTGGGGATTGCGCCGATAGGTGATGCTCTGATTCACATCCAACTCTTCGAGGACATAGGGGCCAGATCCGATCCCCGGATCAAGGCGAGGCTCGTCCAAACGGCGGTTTTCTGGATCCGCTTCGAACCAGGCTTTGGAAAATACAGACGTGCCCCCAACCTGCGTGATCATGGCCCGACGCGGAAAGTCCGGAGAGAAATAGAATTTCACACGCCGCGGGCCGACAACTTCAGCCTTGGGAATGCGTTTTTTGACCGCTTCGGCGTAGGACTGCAGCCCTTGCTCCAGCAACAAGTTATGTGAAAAGACGACATCCTCTGCCATGAGAGGCGTACCATCGGAGAAACGCGCCTCTTCTCGGATGTTGAAGATCACCCAATCCTGTGATTCGGGATACTCCAGGCTTTCAGCCAACAGCCCATAGTAGCTGCCTGGTTCATCATAGGATTCGATCAGCAGCGTTTCATAATGGTTCGAAGACAACGCCCCGCCCCGCCCTTTGCGGGTGTAGGGGTTCATACTGTCAAACGTGCCAACAGCGGACAGCGACAACTCCCCACCCTTGGGCGCGTTCGGATTGACATAATCGAAATGCGCAAACCCCTCCGGATATTTCAGCTCACCAAACTCGGTGAACCCATGGCTCTTGATGATCCGTTCCTCGGCCAACACAACTGTGGCGGTCCAAACCGTCACGAGCAAAGGGATCAAACTGGCGGCGAGAGCCTGAACAATACGATTTGGATCACTTGCACGCGCCTTGGCGACGGATCGGGCTGCAGGGCGGGTTTTCATCTGCCTAAACCTCCTTTGTCCGGCATTTGCTGCCGAATACTCTTGTGTCAAAGCTAAGCGGCTGGACCTGAGACTTTCAAGTTCAGATTGGCTGAATTTCCCGTGTGTCAAGGCGGGGCACCGCCGACGCGCCCGGCAGGATCGGGCGTTTCACATGCAGCCGAGGATATACAGCAACCAACAACTGCCTGTTAAAATTGAAAAAGCCGCGCCCATGAGAGGCGCGGCTAATGTATTCTCTAGTATCGCAATCTCAGGCGATCAGCGCGGATCAATCGTCCAGGCTGTCGAGATAAGCGATGAGGTTCACACGGTCTTTCTGTTTCTTCAGACCGGAGAAACTCATGGTTGTGCCCGGCAGGTAGCTGGAAGGCTTGGCAAGGAAACCGTCCAGTTCTTCGGCGGTCCACACACCTGCGGTGCCTGCCAGCGCGCCGGAGTAGCCAAAGCCATCTGCCGCAGCAAAATCACGGCCCACAACGCCATAGAGATAAGGACCAGTGCCGTTCGCACCGGCTTCGAGTTTGTGGCAAGCAGAGCATTTCTTGAAGACCTTGGCGCCTTTGCCAATGTCTGCGGCGGCCATCAGTTCACCAAAGTCTACAACTTCGGCAACTTCTTCCGCACCTGCCTCTTCCACTTCGATCACATAAGAAGCCTGACCATGGGCTTCTGTGTGATAGAGTCCCTCAGCGGCCCATTTGCCAAGGAGGAACACGAGGAGCGCGCCGCAAAGACCTGCGGTCGCTTTGGTAAGGGTCATCGTGTCAAACATGATCGCGAGTCCATTTCAGCTGTCTGAAAAGCTGTCTAAGGCTTCCCCTCTCAAGTGGCAAGGTATAGACAGCGCGACGAAACGACCGTTTTTTGAAGATTTGCACGGATGTAGCACCGATGACGCAGACAATTGCTATTCAGGGCGAGCTGGGCTCTTACAGCCACGAAGCCTGCCGCAAGGAACGCCCGGGTATGGATGTGTTGCCCTGCCGCAGCTTTGAAGACGCAATTGACGCCGTTCGCAACGGCGACGCCGAGCTGGCAATGCTTCCGGTTGAAAACTCCACCTATGGTCGGGTGGCTGATATTCACCGACTGTTGCCGCACAGTGGCCTGCATATCATTGACGAAGCTTTTGTGCGCGTTCACATCAATTTGCTGGGCGTTCCCGGCGCTACGCTTGCCGATATCAAAGAAGCGCATTCACATTTGGTCTTGCTGCCGCAATGCGCAGGGTTTCTCAACACACACGGGATCCGTGGGCGCGTCAGCCCAGACAATGCCCGCGCGGCCCGCGACGTCGCAGATCAAGGCGACAAAACCCATGCTGCCTTGGCCAGTGAATTGGCTGGCGAGATCTATGGGCTCAATGTGCTGGCCCGCCATATCGAAGATGAAGGTGACAACACCACGCGTTTTTTGACCATGTCGCGCACGCCAGACAACAGCAGACGCGGCGAAAACGGCATGATCACCAGCTTTGTCTTTCAGGTCCGCAACATCCCGGCAGCGCTGTACAAAGCGATGGGTGGATTCGCCACCAACGGCGTCAACATGACCAAGCTGGAAAGCTACATGATCGGCAGCTCGTTCACGGCGACGCAATTCTACGCCGACATCGACGGCCACCCGGATGATCCCAATGTCCAGCTGGCCCTGGATGAACTGGCGTATTTCACCACCAATATCGAAATTCTTGGGGTCTATCCGGCAAATTCTGATCGTTTCTGACAGAAACGGTCCGTCCACCGGCTACGCGTTATCAGTGAAACGCTCTTCGGCAAAACGTGCGAACTCGCCAAGGCGACGATCAAACCCTTCGTTCAGCTTCACTTTGGCCAGCTTGAACGATTGCAGCATCAAGCGTCCTGTCAGTGTTTTCGCGCGCACATCCAACACCACCTGCATCCGTGTTCTCTGCGGTGCAAGCGCCAGCAACTCGACCGCCATATCGCCATCCATCCCGCTGCCAATCACCTTCACCAGGAGATTTGTCACGGGTTGGTGCTCCGCAATGGACATGTGGAGTTTGCGCTGTTTGCCGCGATAGGAAAACCCAACCTCCCAGGCCAAGCCCGATTCGGGATGACGAACATCGCCCATGCGCTGCAGATCAACACCACGACGCAAGGCCAGCCGCTCCAGCAATTCGAAATCACAGAGGGTGCGAAACACATCTGCAATCGGTGCGTTTATGTCCTCTTTCCCCGAAAACTGCATTATGGCCAGACCTTTACAGTGACATCAAAGGGTGTGCACCCACAGCAATAGTCAGTCTAATCAAGCGTATCTGCAAGCCAGTTCTGCAGCAAAAAATGCGCAATTGCGCCCTCTCGGGGCTGTTTGATCCTGTCATGCTCACCCGCGAAGACTGTCATCATATCCTGCCGAGACACCCACAGCGCATCTTCAATTTCGTTTGGATCGATATTGATATCACGGCTCAGGGCCACCCCCGCACAGCCAAACATCAACGACATCGGAAAGGGCCAGGGTTGGCTGGACAAGTAGCTGACATCCCCAACGCGCACGCCGGTTTCTTCGAAGGTTTCGCGCCGCACCGCAGCCTCAAGCGTTTCGCCAGGTTCAACAAACCCTGCAAGCAGCGAATACATGCCCTCCGGCCAGCCCGGCGAACGCCCAACCAACACAGAATCGCCAAATGTGATCAGCATGATGACCACCGGATCGGTCCGTGGGAAATGGCCAGTGTTGCATGACGGGCAACGCCGCTGCCATCCCGCTTGGACGATTTCGCTTTTTTCACCGCAGTTGGCACAAAAGCGATGACTGTGGTGCCAGCCACACAAGGCGCGCGCCGTGGCCGCAAATTCCGCCTCCTCCCGCGTGAGCACCGTCATGATACGCCGCAGTTCTGCAAAAGCCGTATCCGCTGGCAGCTCCGGATGACGCTGCAGGCTGGGATCCAAAAAGCCACCCAGCGTTGTCGCATCCAGATCTTCAGGCTCCCAAGCGCTGACATCCACCGCAAACACGGCCGCCTGATCTGCGCCTTTCCCCAGAAAAATGGCCGAACCGGCGTGATCTTGGGCCAACTGCTCCTGTGGGGTGATCAGGGATAGGCAAACCGGCTCTTCCGTGTCGTCGTCGCCCGAAACGATCTGGCACAGCAATTTCCCTCGCCACAGCACAACGACCCGCGTCTCCTGCGCCTGCCAGAGGTCCGCAATCTTTTCTGCGTCATCTCGCAGATATGCCGCACGGTCTACGCCGCCCGCTGCAAAGGTAACCTCTTCTGCTCGTTGCATTGCTGCCCCCGATTTGTGTCAACCTGCTCCGCAGCACTGCGCAGCGGCTTGAATTCACGAACTAATTTCCACCATAGGATGCGATAATGTACCCTGCTGGCCACAGTCGCGATAAATTACTTTTCTCGACTGTAGGCTTGAAACAATCAAATCCCACTTATCTCAAGTATAAAGCGTAGGTTTAAATCGAATTGCCCGCATTTCACGCGGCCACTGCTGCGCTTTTCGGTGTTTCAAACCGCACAAGACTGCTGTTAATAAATTCTCAACGAACTCAAAACGGGATCGACAGTGAGATCTTCAAGTTGCGCAACATGACAGGGACGGAGCCGTCCGCGGAAAAGATCTTTGGCAAGCTGCGCGTTTTGGCGACAACAGATCTGCACGCCAACCTGTTGAGTTATGACTATTATTCCGACCGCCCAAACCCTGGCGTTGGACTGTCTCGGGTTTCGATGCTGGTCGACGCCGCGCGACGAGAAGCTGACGCAATCGATGGCGCGACCCTCCTCGTGGACAATGGCGACAGCCTATTCGGCACGCCAATCGCCGAGCAGAAAATCCGCGTCGGTGAACCGAGTTCAGCCGCCGTCCCAAAAGCGTTTTCATTGCTGGGCTATGATGCTGTTGGACTAGGCAATCATGAATTCGATTTCGGGTTGGAAGCATTGCGCCTGACCGCGGCCCAGATCACCTGCCCTGTGATCTGCTCCAACATCCGTGCGCTCAACCCCGATATGGACCTGCCGTTTGCGCCATATGCCGTGCTGGAACGTTCCGTTTCTGCCAGCCCCGCAGCCCCATCGCTGCGGATTGGGCTGCTATCCGTGCTCCCGCCCCATACAATGAAATGGGGAGCCTATCAGCTCACTGGCGCTCTGGAATTCGACCAGATGGTCGACAGCGCTGCCGTGATATCACAGCACCTGAAAGAGAACGAAAACTGCGATCTGGTGATTTGTCTCGCCCACACTGGGCTTGCAGACCATGACAACTCGCAGATCCTGGAAAACGCGCTTTCGCCACTGGCGGACCTGGATGGCCTGGATGCCATCGTCGCAGGCCACACGCATCTGACATTGCCGGATAGCGACCATCAGTTCGACATCCCGGTCGTTATGCCCGGTGCCTATGGCTCCCACCTTGGCCTGATTGATCTGGATCTGGAACTCAGTCGCGGACGTTGGTCGCTTGTGTCGGGTCATGCCAGCCTGCAACCCATCGCAGTGCGGACAGATGATGGCGAATTGGTGCCGCAAGTCGACGAAGACAAACGCATGGTCGAGGCTCTTGCGTCGCTGCACCAAGAGACCAGAGAACAAATGGCCCAGCCCGTCGGTCGCACCGAACACAGGCTCCACTCTTTCTTCTCGCTTATCCACGAAGACAAAGCCCTGGCTTTGACCGCATATGCGCAAGCGGCCGCGATACGACCGTTGCTCCGGGAGACCGCTGCCGCCAATATCCCCCTCTTGTCCGCGAGTGCCCCTGGCAAATTTGGCGGTCGCGCAGGTCCAACCCGATACAGCGACGTCCCGGCCGGGGCGATGCACCTGCGCCATGTCGCCGATATCCAGCCCTTTCCCAATGAACTGCGCGCTGTGATTGTCACTGGCCGCGAACTGCGCGACTGGCTGGAGATGTCGGCGGGCGTGTTCAATCACATCACGCCGGGCCAAGCCGGGCAGATGCTGATTGATCCAGACCGCGCAGGCCACAACTTCGATGTGATTTTTGGAGTCGAGTACGAGATTGACGTCTCCGCCCCAAACAGGTTCGACAGCGGCGGAGGCCTGTCTGACGCGGCCGCATCGCGGATCCGTAATCTGACATGGAATGGAGTTGCGGTAACGGATTCGCAGTATTTCGCTGTTGTTTCCAGCAGTTTCCGCATCAACGGCGGTGGAAATTTTTCTGCCCTCGAAACTGCCACGCCATTGCCTCTGCCAACCGTGCGTACCCGCGATGCGATCTGTGACTATGTCGGAGGCAAGCGCCCGCCAGATCCCCTGACACATGGCGCCTATCCGTGGCGCTTCAGCGATTTGGGCGGGACAACGGTCGAATTTCTGACGGGCCCAGACGCGCGGAAACATCTCCCTGACCTGCAGACCGATACGGTCAGACCCATTGGACTGTCGCATGATGGGTTTCTGCGCCTCCAACTTACGCTCTGAGCCATGCAGCGCTGAACGATTGCTTCCAGAACTGCGCTGGGTTGCGGCATTCACGCTCTTGCCATCTGCGTCACAGGCACATATGTAGCGGGTGAGAGGTTGGCGCGGGCAGGCGCCTCGCCAACCTGGTCAGGTCCGGAAGGAAGCAGCCACAACGAGCCCCGCTTGGGTCGATGTCCAACCTCTCACCTTTCTCTCCTCTATCCCTTGCTCCCTAATCACAGCCGAGCCTGCGCGTGGATGACGCCCTCTGTGCAGCAATGGTCAGGCAGATATGCAGGCATTGGTCAGAAACTCTACCAAATGTAGAACCTTGCCTTGACGACTCGGGGCGCAGCCCGCTAGCCATTGAGGTGATGGTTCTTGTGTCGCTTTGGTGGCCAGGATGAAAAGGGAACACGGTGCGATGCCCAATGGGTGTCAAGTCCGCGACTGCCCCCGCAACTGTAAGCGGTGAGCCCCCCGGATTACGCCACTGACGACAGCCGCAAGGCAACCGTCGGGAAGGCCCGGGAGAGCGTTGACCCGCAAGTCAGGAGACCTGCCATCTCGTTATAAACCACAACCGGGCGGGGTGTCTTGGCAGGTCTGCAGAACCTCGTCAGGTTCATAGGATCCGTCACATTGCCCTGCCTTCGCGCGGAGGGCGCAATGAACTGGACAGACACAACACACAGCTATTCGCTGAGCACTTGCATGCATTTGGGCCGTCCCTGCCCGGCTGCCGAACGGATGATCGCACGGCTGAGCAGCGCCATGATGCAGGCCCGCAGCAGCACGCAAGATGATTTTGAAATCACCGGGACCTGCCAGCTGGACACCCGTGACGCCAAATGCCCGGCCTCGTGCCCAGCCATTTTTGTGGCCAGTCATGATCGGATCCGCGTGTTTGGCGGCGTCGCGCAAACGGATGATCAAACCGAGTTGAACCGGTTCGCGGACGCACTGTTTGATCCAGAGGCAGCGCCAATGGTGTCCACCGATACCATGTCCCTCCCCTGCAGCCTTGCGCAGGCGGTGCCGCTCCCACCAAAGCCATCGGCACGGCAGACCGAGCGCGCCCTGCAACTGGCCTGACGTCAGCTGCAGTAATAACCGCGGCGATATAAAGGCCTATGGGTCCGGTATGCGCCGCGGCCCGTAGGCCCAGGCCATTTGCTCGTCGGTTTCAACGGCGCAGGGTCTGAGGCTTCTGAGCCGCTCCAAAGCGCTGGCCGGGCGCTCACCCAATTCGATCATCAATCGCAATACGACCATGCCAGAGCGACCACAGCCGCCCCGGCAATGCACCAAAACCCGGCCGCCCCCCACCAATGTCTTGCGCGCGATGTGGCTGACTTCCGGCCAGCGCATCAAAACATCTGGCGGTGGCGGGCTGTAGTCCGGCACAGGCAAATGGACCCAACGGCACCCCATACCCTGCAGGTCTGCCCCTAAGGATGCCGCCCCAAAACGTTCATGCTCGGCCGTCGTGGTCATGGAGATGACAAACCCTGGTTGCCAATCGTGGATATGAGCCATGTCCCCCGCATAATCCCCACCCGCCCCAGGCAGGGGGCAAAGCGCAAGGATACCGTCGGCTGCCGACAAAGCATGGATCACCAGCGCGTGCGTTTGCGTCGCTGCGCCCGATGCCGTCACAAACGAGCCTTCGGTATCGTTCTGCACTGTATCATCGCCCTTCTTCATCATCGCCCTTCTTGGGTTAGTTTGGACCGGCGCCCCTTGACCGCAGGTGTCGATGTCACCGAGCGCCCAGTCAAAGCAGACCTTCCAAAGCAAACCTTCCAAAGCAGACCTTCGCTGAACCGACCCCATGGCTATCCACGCATCCGCACGCCTGCTCTGCAGAGATGCTCATCCGCATTGCGCAGCCATCTTGCCCGCAGAAGAATCGCTCTGCGATCCGCGAGAGACAGGATCAACAGTGGACGATACTGGTGACCTTGCCTAGTTTGTTGTCTCAACACTGGCGACATCGATTCCGGCACGGGGCACTATGAACGACCAAACAGGCGACACCAGCCACGAAAACCAGGACAGCTCCGGGCAATATCAGGTGCTGGCGCGGAAATACCGCCCCGAAACCTTCAGCGATCTGGTCGGCCAGGACGCCATGGTGCGCACACTGAAAAACGCATTTGCCGCGGATCGGATCGCGCAGGCCTTCATCATGACCGGGATTCGCGGGACCGGGAAAACCACCACCGCCCGGATCATTGCAAAAGGCATGAACTGCATCGGCGAGGACGGGACCAGCGGCCCCACCACCGATCCTTGTGGCAAATGCGAACATTGCACCGCCATCATGGAAGGCCGCCATGTCGATGTAATGGAAATGGACGCCGCATCTCGCACAGGTGTCGGGGATATTCGTGAGATCATCGATTCCGTCCAGTACCGAGCGGCCTCTGCGCGCTACAAGATTTACATCATCGACGAAGTCCACATGCTGTCGACCAGCGCCTTCAATGCGCTTTTGAAAACGCTGGAAGAGCCGCCCGCACATGTGAAATTTATCTTTGCGACAACTGAAATTCGCAAGGTTCCTGTTACGGTTCTGTCCCGTTGCCAACGGTTTGACCTGCGGCGCATTGAACCTGAGGTGATGATCGATCTGCTGCAGCGCATCGCAACATCCGAAGGCGCAGAGATCGCGCAGGACGCGCTGGCGCTGATCACGCGGGCGGCTGAGGGATCGGCCCGTGACGCCACCTCTCTCTTGGATCAGGCCATTTCACATGGCGCCGGAGAAACCACTGCGGATCAGGTGCGCGCCATGCTTGGCCTGGCAGACCGCGGCCGGGTGCTGGATCTGATGGACATGATTCTGCGAGGCGACGCGGCTTCGGCGCTGACCGAACTCAGCGGGCAATACGCAGAAGGCGCCGATCCGCTGGCCGTCCTGCGCGATCTGGCCGAAATCACCCATTGGGTGTCGGTGGTTAAGATCACTCCAGACGCAGCGGAAGATCCCACCGTCAGCCCAGATGAGCGCGCCCGTGGCAGCCAGATGGCAGACGCCTTGCCGATGCGCGTGTTGACCCGCATGTGGCAAATGCTACTGAAAGCACTGGAAGAGGTCGCGGCAGCCCCCAATGCGATGATGGCGGCCGAAATGGCGGTGATCCGTCTAACCCATGTGGCCGATCTGCCAACACCTGAACAGCTGATGCGCACCCTGCAGGATACGCCGCCGCCCCCGCCATCCAGCGGGCATATGAACGCACCAATGGGAAGCTCTGGCGGACCATCTGGCGCCCCCCAAGGCGCAGGCGGATACGTCCCCCAGCAACCCGGATCGCAGGGCAGCACGCCAAGTGGCCCCCAGGGCGGACCGACGATGTCGGCAGGCAACGGACAGGCAACCGCGCTCGCCCCACAGGCAGATCTCGCCCTCGCCCGCTATCCCAGTTTTGAACATGTCGTTGAATTGATTCGCGTGAAACGCGATGGCCTGCTGCTGGAGTACGTGAAAACCTACCTGCGTCTGGTGTCCTACCAACCCGGTCGGATCACCATCCAGCCCACGGATGACGCACCCAAAGACCTCGCCGCGCGTTTGGGCCAGCAGTTGCAGACCTGGACCCATGCCCGTTGGGTCGTCTCGCTTTCAAATGACGGCGGCGGGGAAACCATCACCGAACGCGAGAACGCCGCAGAAAATGCCCTGCGCGCCGAAGCCAGCAAACATCCCATTGTACAGGCCGTTTTGGAGAGCTTCCCAAAAGCCAAAATCACCAATATCCGCACCGCTGAGGATCTCGCTGCAGAAGTGCAGGCCGATGCCCTGCCCGAGGTTGAAGACGAATGGGATCCTTTTGAGGAAGAATAGGCGTCCCTAAAGCAGCGCCAACGGGCGGTTCGCTCGGCTTCCCCCTTGTTTCGTCTCTCAGGCGACCGTATTTCTGCCTGCAGATGGAACCCACGGAGAAAACAGATGCTCAAAGGCCTCGGCGGACTTGGCGATATGGCCAAGATGATGAAATCGGCTCAGGAACTGCAGACCAAAATGACACAGATGCAGGACGAGCTGCACAACGTTCTGGTCACCGGCGAAGCAGGCGCAGGCCTGGTGAAAGCCACTGCCTCGGCCAAGGGCGACCTGAAGGCACTGGATATTGATCCGTCGATCTTCAATGGCGACGACAAGGAAGTGGTCGAAGACCTGATCCTCGCTGCGATCAAGGATGCTCAGGCGAAAGCTGCGGACAAAGCCCAGGAAGAAATGGGCAAACTGACCGAAAGCATGGGCCTGCCCAAAGATATCAAGCTGCCGTTCTAAACGCGGCTTGATCCGGGGGGCAACGGCTGCTTTCGTCATCATTGCCCCCGTGGACCCCACCGGCGCCCGCGCTGGCGGTTACAAAACAAAACCTGAACACAGGGTCTCGCCGCCCTTGAACTTTGCCGCATGGGCTGGCCTATATGGCACAGACGAAAGGGCCATGGCGATGCGCGACACCTCTACCAGCGAAATCGAGAACCTGATTGCACTTATGGCGAAACTGCCCGGTCTCGGACCGCGCTCTGCTCGTCGTGCGGTGCTGCATCTGATCCGCAAACGTGCCCTGTTGCTGACGCCCCTTGCGGAATCGATGTCTGATGTCGCCGCCACAGCGCGCGAGTGCCTGAACTGCGGCAACGTCGGAACCGATGATATCTGCCCCATCTGCAATGACGAAGACCGCGCCAATGGCGAACTTTGTGTGGTCGAGGATGTCTCTGATCTCTGGGCGATGGAACGGGCGGCCGTTTTCAAAGGTCGCTACCACGTGCTCGGCGGCACCCTGTCTGCTCTGGATGCGGTTGGGCCCGAGGATCTGCGCATTCCCCGTTTGGTGGACCGTGTGGCCGCAGAAAGCGTCAATGAGGTCATTCTGGCGCTCAACGCCACAATCGACGGCCAGACGACCGCTCACTACATCGCAGATCAACTGACAGGCCAGGTGCGCCTGACCTCATTGGCACAAGGCGTGCCCATCGGCGGCGAACTGGACTACCTCGACGAGGGTACCATCAGTGCCGCGTTGCGCGCGCGCAAAGAGATCTGACATAGCCCCAGGAATCTGCGACCCAGGAATCTGCGACCCAGGGATCTGCGCCCCAGAGATCTGCGCCACACGGATCTACTCAACAGCGATCTGCCCAACCGCACATCAAATCCGAACATAACTTGGACTGGATACAGCGCGCGAGGGATACAGCACTAATGCGATGCAAATCGTACAAGACCATCAGCAGATGGGCTGTCATATCTAAAGGGAGGATTTGGTGGCGTGGGGGAGACTCGAACTCCCGACCTAACGATTATGAGTCGTTCGCTCTAACCAACTGAGCTACCGCGCCGATGGACGCGGAATTAAGCCAGCCAGCGGTCAGCGTCAAGGCAGAAATGTCATAAAATCGCTGCAAGCGGCGTGATCAGGCAAGTTTTCTGCAATCGCGCCCTAATCGCGCTGCCACATAACGTTTTCCAGCGGTGACATCACAGTCTGGCGCTACGGTAACCTGAGGAATGAAAAGAAAAAAACCACAGCCTGCCAGACAGACTGTGGTTTTCTTTGCACGATTGATGATGCCGTCAATCAGAAGCGGGGATCGGTCCCATCTTCGTCATCTTCGTCGTCACCGCCACCAGCAGGTAGATTGAAGAAGCTATCTGCATCCGGCACCGCTTCGTCTTCAGTCCGTTCAGACGTGTCGCCGCCACCCAGAGTGAAGGTTTCCAGACCTTCGATAGCGGTCGGCATCCGAGGCTCAGCATCCATTTCAAGGGACTGCTCAGTGGACACCAGCTTGCGACGTTCATCGTCACTCATGACGCCGCCTTCAGCCGCTTTCTTCGCCGCTGCCTTCTGCACCGCTGCGTCCAGCTCGGACTGTTTACACAGTCCCAATGCGACCGGATCGATGGGCTGAATGTTGGCGATATTCCAATGGGTCCGCTCACGGATCGCCTGAATGGTGGGTTTGGTGGTGCCAACCAATTTGGAAATCTGACCATCCGACAGTTCCGGGTGGAATTTCACCAACCAATAGATGGAGGCCGGACGGTCCTGACGCTTGGACAGCGGCGTGTAGCGCGGCCCACGGCGTTTTTCCTCACCAGCAGCGGCAGGATTGAACTTCAGTTTCAGCTTGTGCAGCGGGTTCTTCTCGGCTGCATCCACCTCGTCTTGCGTCAGCTGGTTGTTTGCAACCGGGTCAAAGCCCTTCACGCCAGCAGCCACATCGCCATCCGCAATGCCCTGGATCTCCAGCTCGTGCATGCCAACAAAATCGGCAATCTGCTTGAAGCTGATCGTGGTATTGTCCACCAGCCACACGGCGGTTGCCTTGGCCATCAACGGTTTTGCCATGTGCTCATCTCCTTAAAAATCACTGGACCCCGGATACATCTTTCCCGTCGCCTGTCAGAGGCTTCCCCAGTCTGGGGCGGTTTCCGTTGTCGGGGAACTTCGTTTCTATATAGTCAGGTTCATTCTATAAGGAAAGAGGCGAATGCACGGCATCCACCGGCTCCGGTCACACCTTTGGCTCACTTTGGCGTTGCTCGGCCATATGCTGCTGACCCCTGCAATCACACAGGCTGCGGACCAGGGCACAAAAAACCAGGCAGGCCAGTTTGACTACTACGTCCTGGCGCTCAGCTGGTCGCCCAGTTGGTGCGCCCTCGAGGGGGATGCCAAAGGCTCGGAGCAATGTGACGCCAATCGCGATCACGGCTGGATCTTGCATGGGCTTTGGCCGCAATACCATCAGGGCTGGCCCAGCTACTGCCAAAGCGCCAAAGCACCGCCCAGCAGGCGCCAGACCCGCGAAATGGCAGACATCATGGGCACGCCGGGGCTCGCCTGGCACCAATGGAAAAAACACGGGACCTGTTCTGGCCTGTCTGCAACGGATTACTTTGCCCTGTCTCGCCAGGCCTATTCCCAACTCGTCCGGCCGGTTGCCCTGCGGCGCCTGACGCAAGAAGTGACATTACCCGCGCGATTGATTGAGCAGGCTTTCCTGCAGGACAATCAGGACCTGGAGCCTGATATGCTCACCGTCACCTGCCGCAGCGGATATATTCAGGAAGCACGTATCTGCCTGTCAAAGGCCCTGCAACCGGTGCCCTGTGGCCGCGATGTGGTTCGCGACTGCAAGCTAGATCAGGCCGTCTTTCCGCCAATCCGCTAACGCGCTGACAGCACAATTCCGAAGCGACAAAGGCCTCTTGCGGGACCCGCTTGTCATCTTTCCCCAAATACTCCCGCCGGAAGCGGCGCTACCCCTGCCACAATCGCCGCCTATCCAACCCAAGAACCTCGCTGACCGAATAGCGCTGCACCAGCGCCCCGGCAGCCTCTTGGCGGGCCCCTAACGCAGTCCTGACAGGCCTGTGACAGACCTGTGAAATCTGGGGCCGCAAAACTGTGCTAAGATACAGAACGCACCGCCTGTGGTGTCCATGATTGCGATCCCTCGGGCGGGCGAACTCGTTTTGCCAGAAGGAGGGAATATGGAACGCACCATTGGAAACCCAATTAGTTGGCTCACCAAAGCACTCGGACTGACGGGCGCGCATTTGTCGGCCTCTGTGGATCAGCTTGGCAGCGACACAGAGCGCAGCGCTCCCGAAGCGCTGGTCCTGGATATGTCTGATATCACCGCTGCGCTTTCGGCCGGGTGGCAGGATTTCATCGCCTGCCGCAGTGATGCAATGGCAATTGTCTTTCTCTACCCGCTGATCGGACTGGCCCTCGTTGTCTTTGGGTTCTCGGCCGATTTGTTTCCACTGATCTTTCCGGTGGTGATGGGCTTTGCCCTGATCGGCCCAGTTGCCGCGGTCGGCCTCTATGAAATGTCAGCGCGCAGAGAAGCGGGCTTCAAACCACGATGGGCGGATGCGTTTGCAGTCTTGCGGTCTCCGGCATTCCTGTCGGTTCTGATGCTTGGTCTCTATCTTGCGGGCCTGTTTGTCCTGTGGATGGTATTTGCCATCGGGATCTTCAATCGAACCTTGGGCCCCGAAGCCCCGGCGAGCCTGATGGCCTTTGCCACAGCGGCGCTGACAACCACGCCCGGATGGATCATGATTGTCGTCGGCTCGACCGTGGGGGCAGCATTTGCAGTTGTGGCTCTGGCCGTCAGCCTTGTGTCTTTTCCGCTGCTGCTTGATCGCCACACAGGGCTGCCTGTCGCCGTCGCAACCTCACTGAAAGTCGTGCGTAAGAACCCGGTTGTTTGCCTCACCTGGGGTGCGATGGTTGGCACGCTGTTGTTCCTCGGCGCTGTGCCGATGTTTGCGGGGCTGATTGTTGTCATCCCGCTCCTGGGGCACGCCACCTGGCATCTTTATCGCCGCGCCGTAGGCTAAGCTGAACCACAGCTAGAGCCGGGCTAGGCTGGACCTTACTAGGCCCGGATGGCTTAGGCTGGGCTGGGTTAGGCGCGGACTACGCCGCGCCCGCAACCTGCAACACGATCTTGCCGATGTGGCGGGATCGTTCCATCCGCTCATGCGCCGCTGCGGCTTCTGACAAGGCAAAGGTCTGATCCATAACCGGACGGACCTTGCCTGCTTCGATCAGCGGCCAGACAGTCTGCTGCAAATCCCGCGCAATCGCCGCTTTGGCAACATCGCTCTGCGGCCGCAGCGTCGACCCCGTCACCGTCAACCGGCGCATCATGATCTGGGCAAAATTCAATTCTACCTTTGGACCGGACAAAAAGGCGATCTGGACCAAACGCCCATCATCGGCCAGCGCCCTTAGGTTCCGTGGAATATAGTCGCCCCCCACCATATCCAGAATGAGATCAGCGCCCCCTTCGTTTTTCAGCACCGGGACAAAATCTTCTTCGCGGTAGTTGATGGCCCGTTCCGCACCAAGCGACAGGCAGGCGGCACATTTCTCCGCTGATCCGGCGGTGGTGAACACCCGCGCCCCAAGCGCTGCAGCCAACTGAATGGCCGTCGTCCCGATACCGGAAGAGCCTCCATGCACCAGAAAACGCTCGCCAGCCTGCAGTCCACCCCGCCCAAAAACATTCGACCACACGGTAAAAAACGTCTCGGGCAGACAGGCTGCCTGTTTCAGGCTCAACCCTTTGGGAATGGGCAAACAATGTGCCGCCGGTGTCGCCACATATTCCGCATAGCCACCTCCTGGCAGTAGGGCACAGAGCTGATCTCCAAGGGCAATGCCCTGCACACCTTGGCCGATGGCAACCACCTCCCCCGCGGCCTCCAGACCGGGCAAGTCGCTGGCACCCGGCGGGGGCGCATAGGAACCAGCCCGCTGCAAGGCGTCCGGGCGATTCACCCCGGCAAAAGCCACCTTCAGCACCACCTGACCGTAAGAGGGCACCGGAATGGGCCGCTCGCACAGGCGCAACACCTCAGGTCCGCCCGGCTCTGCGATCTCAACCGCTTGCATCATCTCAACCATGGTGTGCCTCCTCCTCGTGCTGCTACATGCCTAACAGGCACCCCATGAGCCGCAAACAAAAAAGGCGCCCATACCGGGCGCCAACTTTGGGTTTGATGTGCTGCGACAGATCCTATCCGCTTTTGGTCCAGCCGGGCAGATCGTCCTGTGCGTTCGGCGCGCGCACTTGCTGCGCCAGCCAGTTTGGGCCCGCCAGCAACGGTTTCAGCAAAGGGTTGGCATGCACTTTCGATTTCAGCTTTTCGAACTGCATAACGTTTTCGATCCTGCGGTCCAGAAAATCCCAGGTCGCCTGATGCTCCAGACTGTCATCACCCAGCCAGTACAGCACCGTTGCGGAGTACACGCCGGACAGCGTGCCGCGTTTGGTGTACCAGTTGATATCTTCAGACACGTCCCCGAGGCTGCGCCAAATGGCATCTACGGTGCCCCAGACCAGCTTTGCACCATCTCCGGCGTATTGCGGCAGGGCAAAGAGGGTCGCACCGCGGCGCACCGCTTCTTTGTCGTCGATCACCTCAAGCCGGAGCTGAACCGCGCGGGTGATCTTGTCGCGAAACCGTAGGCCAGTCATGTCCTCATGCGCCAGACGCTGCAACATCAGCGCATCACCGCGTTTGTGATAGGCCACAGCCAGATCCACAGCGCCACGGGGGCACAACGCATCGGCAACAACCGGGTTCACCCCAGAATCTGCCACGGCGGCAGAAAACGTCGTGCTGCTCCAACCATCAAAAGGCACATGCATCAACGCCGCTTCCAACAGCTGATCCAAAGGATCGTTCCCTGTTGTCGTCGTGTTCGAGTCTGTCATGACATCCTCCCCTGTCGATGGTTGCGTCATATCTGATGGCGCGCCCTTGCGCAGCACCGCAATTGGCCGCAGATGCTCCTATCTTACCGGTGCTGGACAATCTAGTGCGGGCTTGCTATACGGCCACTTCATGCAACCTCTTGCAACTCAACTTAGAAAGGTGGTGAAAACCACATGCAGGTTAGTGTTCGTGACAACAACGTCGATCAGGCGCTTCGTGCCCTGAAGAAAAAGCTGCAGCGTGAAGGCGTCTTCCGTGAAATGAAGCTCAAGCAACATTTCGAGAAGCCGTCCGAGAAAAAAGCGCGCGAGAAAGCTGAAGCGATTCGTCGTGCCCGCAAACTGGCACGGAAGAAAGCCCAGCGCGAAGGTCTGCTCTAAGCCCTTCTGCATTGCTTTTCTGAACGCAATAGATGACCCCCGAGGCCCTGCCGCGGGGGTTTGTCGTTTTTGGGGTAACCGAAAATGGCGAGGCACCTGGCGAAATTCCGGTGGAACGCAGAATTTTACCAAAAATTATATCTGAACCTCATGTCTCTTCGGTTTGATTTGCGCTAAACTCAGAAGTGTGGGCAGGCTGACGCGTTTCCCCAGAAGCTGCCCACTCCGTCGGACTTGGAACACCCGACGGCCTAACCCGGAGTCGGCAGCGTCTCCCCCCCATCAGGCGCTTGTCTTACCCCCTTTTGACCAAGACATTCGCCACTCCGGGTTTTTTCACTTTTGGTTCGCTCGTATACCCACTGATTTAATCAATGGCCCATCGGCCTGATCCGCAATCCTTGCAAAGTTGCTCGCCAAATCATTCGGCATGCCAGGTTCAGCCACGTGTATTTCACGAAGAACCCACTCAGGTCACAGGCAATGCAGAAACCAAACAGCACGCGGCATCGCCACAGAGAGATCTGGGCGCTGACGAAGCGCGTCTAGGCAGCCGACTCATAAAACTCGATCCACAGTCTGACGGATGCCAGTTTGATCATCGACAGGAAATTGCGTGACGTCTTTTCGTATCGGGTTGCGATGCGACGGAACGAGGCTTTCAGCCTGCCAAAGAACCGCTCGA
>NZ_JAJDWC010000141.1 GCF_022825805.1 Phaeobacter sp. | reverse complement strand
CACCGCTCACATCAAGAGTGGCCCGTTCGTCTATCGGTTAGGACGCCAGGTTTTCAACCTGGAAAGAGGGGTTCGATTCCCCTACGGGCTGCCACTTCTACCTGAAAATCGCTAGATTCTTATTTGCATATCATTTGTGTGTCGTGCTGTCCGCATCCGTATAACACCTGGGATTTGCCCTTGCGGTTGCGTCTTAAAACGCCGCCTTATTAGGTGTTTTGTGTGAAGCCCATCCCACAGGCCCGTACCCGCCACCTGCCGGTCAATCCACAAGAAATTTCCAATGATTTTCATCAACTTGTGCAACTTTGGCGAAAGTTGAAAAAATCCGGATTTATCGCAGAAAACCACTTGCGAAGCACCTGCCGACTGAGTAAACACCACCTCACTTACAGAGTGGCCCGTTCGTCTATCGGTTAGGACGCCAGGTTTTCAACCTGGAAAGAGGGGTTCGATTCCCCTACGGGCTGCCACCTATCCCACCAGATTAAATAGCATGCCTCGCCTGAAGTGACATTTTTTTCGCTTCGCTAGACGAGTAGCCTCCCCGCCTGAACCCATGCGCAGATAACCAAGCAAGTTGCAGACGCAATTCTTGAGGCTGAACGTCTATAGGCTGATGAGATGTCACGGCGCAGGTTTCACATAAGCCCGACCAGCTGAGCGCGGTTCTGTACCCTCAGCGTTTTGGGTCGGCTGTGGAACCTGTCAAAGCCAATGTGGATCCTACCCAACCCAATCGGGGCTAACGCGTCCCTAGGCGTCTACACCGTCAAGAGGCCTCTGCCTCTTCGCCTTCCATGGACGGATCATAGAACAAATGACGCGCCCGACCCGCATTCTTCGCCGCATAAAGCGCAAGATCCGCCTGATGCAGCAGCGTCGGACCATCCAGCCCAACGCCAAACGCAGGCGACAACGTGGTTCCCGCACTGGCCGAAATCCGGCAGGTGCGATCGGCAAAGGGAATGGGCTCTTCAATGCTTGCGATCAGGCGCCGGGCAATACTGGAGATTTGCACACGATCCACCAACCCTTCAAAAATCAGCACGAATTCATCACCACCGACACGTGCCACGGTGTCATTCTGCCGGGTGCATTGCACCATCAGCTGCGCCACCCGCTGCAGCACCGTATCCCCTGCGGCGTGCCCCATGGTGTCATTCACTTCTTTGAAGAAGTCGAGATCGACATGCATCAAGGAAAAATCCCGCCCGGAGACAATCAGCCGGGTCAGGATATGTTCCATCGCGCGGCGGTTTTTGACGCCAGTCAGCGTATCGGTGAAGGCCTGTTCTTCCGCCGCAATCTTGGCCCCCTGCAGGCGCAGGTTCAGCTGGCGGGAGGCTTCCATCGCCGCCGACTTGGCCTCCACCAGGTACAGCATCTCAATGGTCAAATCGGTCGGGGAAAAATCCGCGCTAGTCAGGTCATACTCTCGCACAGCCTCCAACACCGAAATTCCGAAAGACAGGTTGATGAACGCGCCCTGCCCCGCACCCAGCGGAGCCAACACCCCCTTCAGACCAGTCTGCGGGGCCTCTTTGAAATTCAGGTGCAGCTTGGAGCCGGCGGTCTTGATCATATCCTCGACCGAGCGCACCCGCCGCGGGCGTGCCAGGGTGAAGACGTCAAAAAAATGCGCGCCTTCCCAGACGATTTCAGGCCGCAATTTGCGCAAGGTTGGCCCAACGCTCACGATGCAACCATCAGCGTCCACACTGACGTGCATCGGGCAAATCTGATTTGCGATGGTGGCAAAGTTTGCTGCGTCCAACGTCATAGTGAATGCGCCCCCAGATCGAATGCCCTGCCCTCTGCAAACTCGGTTTCGACCAACGTGATCGAAATCACCTCAGCATCGTCCTGAACGCCCGTGTGGTCAAGAAACACCAGATCGCCGTAGTCATCCGCCATCGCCCGCAACACCCCCATCAGCACATGGGCGTAACCGGGCAAACCAGGCTGGCAGTGCAATTCGAATTGGCCCTGCGCCTGTTCCATCAGCTCAAGACCCGGCAAATTCAAGTCCGACACCGCCAGTCGGGCGCGGTCAGGCAGGTCATCCAGAGAGTGCAGAAATTCGACATAGTTGACCCCGCCAAACCGCAACAAACGGCGCAGCGCTTCAACCTGGGGGTTGGAGACGAGGAATGTTCCCATATCCTCCAGCATTTCCGCCAGCGGGCGCTGAAGCACCTCTTCGGCGGTGCGCAACATGGTCTGGGATTGCTCATCCGTATAGGTCAACATGGCCTCGAACTCGGTAAAACCGAGTTCAGACCGATCCATGATCATCTGCCAGCTGTCTTGCCCGAAGGTCGTGCTGACAAACGCCTGGAATGCCCTATTGATCAGCCCGTGCATTACTGGCCCCTTGTTGCGTTTCTCATCTTGTCACCCAAGCGCGTTAAAATTTGGCCAACATTTAAAATTGCACAGGTTTTAATCCCCAGATTCTGAAGCCAAACGAGGGCTTTGCCCGTTTTCGTCTCTCCTGCCGTCCTAAGCCATTGTTGAGACCAGGGCCCAAGGATCGGCCATTGTACCCAACTACTACCCGAAACCGGCTGGTCCTGTTCTGCCACAAAGATCTGAGGATCAGTCTGGGCCAGAGCTGGCGCAGTTGGCGGCCAGATCAATGCGGGCGTGGCCGTTTTTCTTAGCGGCTTGGGTACATCGGCATAAAACCGCAGGGCTTGGCCCACATTCACCAAAGCGACGCCCTGTGACACGGCTCGCTGGTCGACCCGCGGACAGGGCCATGCAGGTCCAAACATGCGCCCAAGAGCGCGCACCATACGGACAAGATCAGAGCAAACGGAAAACACGACGGATCTGCACAGGTCCCGCGTGGCTACGCGAATGGGACGCTCCAAAAGCGGGCCTGCTGCAGTCAATTGTACCATTACCGTGATTCTCTAGGCAGCCGACTCATAAAACTCGATCCACAGTCTGACGGATGCCAGTTTGATCATCGACAGGAAATTGCGTGACGTCTTTTCGTATCGGGTTGCGATGCGACGGAACGAGGCTTTCAGCCTGCCAAAGAACCGCTCGA
>NZ_JAJDWC010000012.1 GCF_022825805.1 Phaeobacter sp. | reverse complement strand
TCGAGCGGTTCTTTGGCAGGCTGAAAGCCTCGTTCCGTCGCATCGCAACCCGATACGAAAAGACGTCACGCAATTTCCTGTCGATGATCAAACTGGCATCCGTCAGACTGTGGATCGAGTTTTATGAGTCGGCTGCCTAGGAATTCGAACTCTGCCAGGTATTTGGCTGGAATTCTGAACCGGGCCTCCAGCCCGGCGGGATTGTACTGCACTGCCGCGGTGCCGCCGAGTTCGTGGGGAATGGAATGTTCCACGATGGTGGAGCCAAACCCGCGCCGTCGTGGTGCGATCACGATCGGGCCACCGCGTTCGACCCAATCCAGCTGCAATCCATTATCGGCCGTTGGCTGGATGTGGATGGTGACCCGGCCTTCTGCGTTGCTGAGCGCGCCATGTTTGACGGAGTTTGTGGTCAGCTCATGCAGCACCAGCGCCAATGTGGTGTAGGCCTCTGGCGTGATCTGCACATCTGGCCCGTTCACAACGATGCGGCGCGAGCGCGTGCCTGCATAGGCATCAAGTTCATAGTCCAATAGGATGCGCAGCGAGGCAGGTTCCCACCGTTCCTTGGTCAATTGGTCATGGGCGCGGGCCAGGGAATGGATGCGCCCGTCCAGATTCGAGGTGAAGTCGGAGAGGTTGCGCGCGGAGACTTTCGTCTGGCTGACCAGGCCGCGCATCAGGTTGAGAATATTGCGCACCCGGTGGTTCAGCTCCGCGATCAGCAGCTGTTGCTGTTCCTGGGCGCGGGCCCGTTCGGCATTGGCGGCTTCGGTGACTTTCAGAAACACCTCCAGCAGAACCGTGCGCAGCAGATTGGCCGCATTGAGCGTGACATCCTCCCAGGGGGCAGAGCGCCATTCCACGGTTTCTTTCCAGGCCTCAAAGCTCTTGCGCGGATGCAGCCGTAGCCCATTGGGGCCAACATTGACCGGTTTCACCGGATTGCCCGCCCATTTCACCGTTTGCGTGACGCTGCGGCGGCACAACAACAGATACTCCCCCGGCTGTTTTGAAATGGGGATCGCAATCAGACCGGCGCAGATGTCGGCATAGGCGCGCGCTGGGCGATGCAGCGTCTCCAGCTGATTGGTGGCGAAGATGTCGTGGATCTCGGTCTTGTCCAAAACCTGAACCAGTTCATGGGTTTCCGCCTCTGCCAGGGTGGTTCCGATGTTGTGGTAGCTGCCATTGGAGTAGAGCACCATGCCGTCATGTGGCACAACGGTTTGGATATCGGCAGAGATCGCACGCAGACTGTCCTGAAACGGGCGGCCATCGGCCAGCATCGCCATGACTTTGGTTTGCAGGCGATTGAAATCCTGTTCCTCCTGCGCGCGCTGCTCGGTTTCGAACCGGCTCAGCTCATAGGAAAAGATATGTCCAAACATCTCCACCGCGGTGCGGCGTTCGTAATCAATGTAGCGCGGCGTGTCGTGGTGGCAGGCAAACATCCCCCACAGCTCGCCGTCCTTCATGATGGACACCGACATGGAGGCCTGTACCCCCATGTTGCGCAGGTATTCGATATGAATGGGAGAGACGGCTCGGGTGACCGCCAACGACAGATCCAGCGGCTCGGCTGTGCCAGGATCGCTGCTGAGGATCGCCGCGCCCGTGTCTGCCACATCGGAAATCAGCCGCAGCAGCGAGCGTTTGTAGAGCGCGCGCGCCTGTGCGGGCACATCAGAGGCCGGGAAAAACAGGCCAAGATAGCGCTGTTCGCCGTCCCGGCGCACCTCTGCCAGCACCTGTCCGGAGTGGTCGGGCTGGAATTTGTAGACCATCACACTGTCAAAGCCGGTCAGCTGTTGCAGGCCAAGCGCTGCGCCCTGCGCCAGATCATCCACCCCGCCGGTCCGATGTAGCCTATCAAAATGCGGATAGACCTCTGACATGATATCGCGTTGATTACGCGCGCTTTTGGGTTCGAATTCCAGCACCAGCAGATCACCACTGCGGTGCAGGCTGACATCAAAACTGGTGTCTTTTGTTTTCAGCGGGACATTGAAAAACCGCAGGCTGTTGTCCGGCACATCAAGCGTCGCAAGCCCATCGCGCATCTGAGCCAGAGCGTCTTTGGCAATGAAACTGTCCAGCCGTTTGCCAAGGGCGCTGTCTGCGGGAACGCCAAATATCTGTTCCAGATTGGCAGAGGCCTGCACAACGGTCCAATCCGCATTGACTGCGAGCAGGGCGCCATAGGCCTGAACCCGGCCGAGTTTGTGGATCGGTTCCTGATCGCAATTGGTCAGATTGATGGCGGGGGCAGTGTTCGTATGTGGCAAAACAGGGCCTTTTCAGTCTTTGGGCGGGAACAGTCTCTGAACGAGGTCAGTCTGTCATTGGGGCAGGGGCGCTGCGCGCTTTGGCGATGATACCGCAGGGATCCTATTCAGAGCTTGGTCAGATCCGGTGGCGGGAAGGGTGTTTGATCAATTTGGTTTCGAAGATCGGCGCAGAGGCGGCGCGCCGGGGGGCGAAGAGGTCTATGTCTGAGGCACCGTTTTGCAATCTGGATGACCTCGCGATTTGGGCGATCTGGCAGTGTTTCATGATGCATGGACCATTTGGTTGCAGGTGGCAGCATCGTGAAACAGGCGGAACCCTGCTTTGCTATCTTCGACAATACTCTTGGCTGTGCTGCTGTTGGTCGCCACCTTGTCCAAGGCGGCGCAGGTGTCCTTCCAGATCGGACCATGATCGCGCTGCGAAAAATAGAGCGGCAAAGGGCTGTGTGGGACCTGTTGGGTCAGCCGTCGCCGCAAGACCTCGGTCCCCAGGCGTGAGCCCAACACAAGGTAGTCGACCGCCAGTCCGGTCAAAGCTGGCTGCGCGGACTGCGGCAGGGCAACAACGGTTTGGTTGCGTGCCTCACAGTCCTGATAAAGGGCCGCGATCAGCTCCTGCAAAAGGGCCGCGGAATGCATCCGCTCGGGGGGGCAAGTGGCGGACAGGGCTTCCAAGGCACTGAGCTGACAGGCCAGAAACCAGTCCAGATGCTGGGCCGGGTCCCGGTGGAACGCGGCAAAGGCCAATTCGGACCTGTCGTGATCAATCCGGGTGGCCTGACGCAGATGCATGCGAAAGCTCGGCGTGCTGTCCTGTTTGGGCGCTTTCGCTTGCCGCGGAGTGATCTGTTCAGACGTGGGAGGCGCCATCACCTGTGGGCGTTTAGCTGTGGCTGCCGGTGCCAGTGGTGTTGATCCCGCGTATACGACGTCTCGTTGCGGCGATGGGGTGTATACCGACCCGAGTTGCATGGACCCGAGTTGCATGGAGCTCTGTGTGTTGGATCCGTTATGTGGTGACCCCGGCTGTCCTAGGGCCTGATGTTTTGGATCCTTCTCGTTTGGATCCCTGTCTCTTTGATCCTTGTGTTTTGGATTCCAGTGCTTTGGATCTTCTTGCGACGGATCCGAATGGTTCAGATCCGAATGTTTCCGATCCTGGTGTTTCAGCTCCATATGTGTCGGCTCCCTGTATGTCGGCTCCACGTGGGTAGATGCACGTTTCGCAGTGTGTTCGGGCTGGTCGTGATCATTTGGGGTGGGGCACTGCAAAGATCCGGAAGGATCTGACCTCTTTTCAGACCACTAGCCTCAGCTTTTGGACTTCAGCGCTCAGGTGTCTAGCATTGGCCGTGATACGGATATTGATACGGATCCCCTTGGTACTCTCCCCCGTTTGTCGTCTGGCGCCGTCAGTTTGATACGCGTCTGCTATATGGGTTCAGAATTCCCCAGCTCCCGCGCTCTTGCAACCCGCTGGCCGTCGGGTTTTGCGGTAAGAGCGCAAAACCATCGCAAACTCTGCCCTTTAAAAAAGGAATCTGTGATCCCGGCGCGGCTTTACGGAGTCAAAATCGAGTCGTCGGTTGCGGGGTTTCTTGTGGCTCTAAGGGCCGTATCACCTAGATATGGTGTTGGGTCCGATACGGCATCCAACGCTACTGTATCCCAAGCGGTCGGGTGCGGTGCCTCTGGGGTTATCAATCGCCAAATGTGAGCGCAAAAATCGAACTTAACATGCTGATTTAAAACGATTTGATGGGGTGTCTCGAAAAAAGATGCAAAAAGCTGAAAAAAGCGCTTGCGGCTTTGTTTGTATCGCCTTAGAACCCCCTTCACCGGCGGCGCTGAGGCGCTACGGGGCGCGGCGGAGACGCTGCGGGGACGGGTCGGAGAGACGGCTGGACGCACTGGAGAGACGGTGAGACGCTCAGGAGAGACT
>NZ_JAJDWC010000056.1 GCF_022825805.1 Phaeobacter sp. | reverse complement strand
TCGAGCGGTTCTTTGGCAGGCTGAAAGCCTCGTTCCGTCGCATCGCAACCCGATACGAAAAGACGTCACGCAATTTCCTGTCGATGATCAAACTGGCATCCGTCAGACTGTGGATCGAGTTTTATGAGTCGGCTGCCTAGTAAATGGATCCAAGAAAAAGCCAGATGCCGCTGTTGTGGCCGATTATTACGCTAGGATTCGTAACATGAGCTTGATGCCTACCATGGTCGATCTGCTTGCCCGGGCTCGGGTGGATTTGCGTATGGGGCTGCCTGTTGTTCTCACTCATGAGGGCCGCGCGGTTCTGGCACTGGCCGCAGAGCAGCTGGATTCTCGGCGGCTGGCAGAATTGAGAGAGTTGGGGGCGGTGGATCTGACCCTGACTGCGCGCCGGGCCGAAACGCTGAAAGCCCGCGTCTACGACAAGGACATTGCCCGGATCAAAATCCCGGACGACGCAGATCTGGCATGGGTGCAGGCCGTGGCGGATCCGGCGGACGATCTGCGCACCCCAATGAAGGGCCCGCTCATGGCAGATCGTGGGGGCGCTGTCGATCTGCACAGATTGGCGATCTCTCTTGTGAAGTCAGCACATCTGTTGCCAGCCGCTCTGGTCTGCGCTCTGCCACACCCCGCGCAGTTTGCGCAAAGTCACGGTTTGACCACGCTACCTTTGAAAGCCGTTGAACCACTGATCGCGGGCAGTTCGCCGTTGCATCCGGTCGCAGCCGCCCGATTGCCCATGGACGCAGCAGAGGCTGGGCGGCTTCATATCTATCGCCCTGAGGATGGTGGAGAAGAGCATTACGCCATCGAGATCGGCCGCCCGGACCGTGACAAACCTGTTCTGGCACGCCTGCATTCCGCCTGTTTCACCGGCGACGTCCTGGGCTCGCTGAAGTGTGACTGCGGGCCGCAACTGCGTGCGGCTCTCGCCCAGATGGGTGCAGAGCAGAGCGGTATCCTGCTCTATTTGAACCAAGAAGGGCGCGGTATTGGGCTTGCAAACAAGATGCGAGCCTATTCGCTCCAGGATCAGGGGTTTGATACCGTCGAAGCCAATCATCGGCTCGGTTTCGAGGATGACGAACGCGATTTTCGACTTGGCTCTGCGATCCTGACCAAACTGGGGTTCAACTCGGTACGACTGCTGACCAACAATCCCAATAAGATCGCGATGATGGAAAAAACGGGGATCAAGGTCGCGGAACGTGTACCCCTGAAAGTGGGTGAGACGGCTTACAATCGGCACTACCTTGCGACCAAGGCCAGAAAATCCGGTCACATGCTGTGACAAATCAACTGCCAGGAAATATCTCGCCCCGCGATATGGTTTTGACGCCGAAGGGGCTGCGGTTTCGGGGGCGCTTATTGCCCTGCTCCATCGGTAAGGGTGGATTGAGCCCAACAAAGATCGAAGGCGACGGTGCCACACCAATTGGCTGTCATCGCATTGTTGGGCTGTATTATCGCGCGGACCGGGTGGCCAAACCTACGTCTTGGGCCCAACCTATTTCACACCGTGACCTATGGTCGGATGCGGCAGATGATCCGCGATATAACACCCATGTCCACCGTCCCTACGGCTGCAGCCACGAAACGCTGCATCGCGGTGACCCGCTCTATGATCTGATTCTCATCACCGATTGGAATTGGCCAAAGGCAACGCCCGGGCACGGCTCCGCGATCTTTCTTCATCAGTGGCGGCGGCCTGGGTTTCCGACAGAGGGATGCATCGCGTTTTCACGCACTCATATGCGCTGGCTTGTCCGTAATATCGAATTGGGAACGCGGCTGATGGTCCCGCCGCTGGCGGCGGACACACAACGCAAGAGCGGGTTAGACTGAGTTATAGCTCGTAAGCGCGAGCCCCGAAAATGGCGGATCCCACACGCACATGAGTCGCGCCCAAAGCAATTGCCGACTCGAAATCACCGCTCATACCCATCGACAGGCCTGTGAGCCCATTTCTGGCCGCAATCTTTGCCAATAGCGAAAAATGTAGGCTGGGTTCTTCATCTGCTGGGGGGATACACATCAACCCAGCAACACGCAGATCCATATCCTGACACTCGCGGATAAACTGGTCCGCCTCTGCCGGGATGATACCCGCCTTTTGCGGCTCTTCACCGGTGTTCACCTGAACAAACAGTTGTGGACAATGACCAAGCTCCTGGGCGAGCCGGGCAATCGTCTTTGCCAGTTTAGGGCGGTCCAACGTATGGATGTTGTGGAACAGCTCCATCGCTTGGCGGGCTTTATTGGTTTGCAGCGGGCCAATCAGATGCAGATCGAGCCCTTCAAAGCGCGATGAGAATTCAGGCCATTTGCCAGCGGCTTCCTGCACCCGATTCTCGCCAAAACAGCGTTGCCCCTCCTGCAGAACCGCTTCGACGCGTTCATTAGGCTGGACCTTCGACACTGCAATCAGCTGGGTTTCGCCCGCATCCTTACCAGCGCGCGCCTCTGCATCGTGAATACGTGATTGAATATCCTGCAGCGACATAGACGGCCTTTCTCTTGTTTGGATTTGCGCCACACAAACACTGTTTCTGCACAAAAGAAAAGGGCGAGCTCAGAAGAGCCCGCCCTAGAACCGTGTGGTTCAGATCAACTTAGAAGCTGAACTGAGCACCGAAGTCCGCACGCATCTGGCCGTCTGCGTTGCCGACTTTGCTTTCGCCGATCGCGCCACGCAGGGAGACACCGCCGCCCAGGTCGTGGATCACGCCCAGACCAACGTTACGGGTGTCGCCGTCGCCGGAACCGTCGCCGTAAGCGAAGGTCAGGGTGGTTGCGGAGCTTACGTCGTAAGCTGCGGAGATACCGTAGAAGGTGTCGGAAGTTGCAACGCTACCGCCGATGGATTCGTCACCAACGATGAGGGTACCGGACAGAGCGCCGAAGGAACCGCCCAGGGTCAGAACGACGATGTCGTCATCTTCTGCTGCACCGTTGTCGGTTTCACCGTATGCCAGAGCAGCGGTGATGTTGCCGAAGGTGTAAGCAGCGTGGATGTCGAAGCGGTCGCCGTCGCCACCGTTAGGAGCTTGGTCGTAGGACGCTGCAACAGCGAAGTCACCAACTGCGTAACGTGCGTACACGCCGTTGGAACCTGCGCCACCGGAGGAGTAACCCAGGAAGCCGTAGTTCACGCCGGAGTACTGACCAACGAATGCTTCGAGGCCAGGCTCGTTGCCGTAGTAGTTAGGCAGGTTGTCGGTTGCGCCAGCAACGTTGCCCACGTCAACACGCAGACCGCCGTACTCGACGGAGAAACGTGCGCCGTTCAGGCCAGCTGCGTTTGCTTCACCGGAAGCTGCGTCTTCGTCTGCCTGCAGACGAACGCGTGCGGAGAATTTCACGCCGCCATCGGTTTCTGCGGAACCGTCGATGTTCAGACGGAAGCGGCTGACGATGACAGTGTCGGAAGTGCCGCCAACGGTGCGGTCTTCAACGTAGCCGATACCAAAACGGCCGTAGCCGCCGAACGAAACGTCTGCAGCTGCAACACCAGCGGTCGCGACCAGCGCAGTCGAAGCGAAGAGAATCTTTTTCATGTTTTTCCCTCGGGTTTAAATTTCCAAGCTCAAACAGGCGCTGAGTGGCACAAGTCTGAGTACGCAATCCGTTTCGCTCGTTTTGGGGTGCTTGCGCAAGCTTGGGAGAGAGGCGGCAAACCTTTCGGGGAAAAGTTGATGCATCGATGTCACAGTGGATCTGGTCAGGCTGTGGTGATCGGCGCAAGCAAGCTCCGTCATATAAAGAATATGCTTGTTGCCGCTCAATCGCTTGTCTAGATCTATGACGCAACCGGTAACAGTAACGGATCTAACCAACGATGCGCTGGCCCACGACCCTTGGACTTCTTTCTCTTGTTGCCCTGACTGCGGGTTGTGGCGTTTTCGGCGGTGGCGATCGCGAGGGTCCTTCGACCTACAATGAAAACGTCATTGGCGGGAACCCAAGGGATCCTGAGAATTTTACCGGCACAACCATCTGGGACGCCTTCCGCCCTACCAAAGCAGAGCAGGTGGTTCAGGTGAATCGCTACCTCTGGACCGCGACGCTGGATGTGCTGGACTTTCTGCCGTTGCAGACAGTTGAGCCGTTCACTGGCGTGATTGTTACAGGATACGGCACACCGCCAGGCGGGGGGCGAGCGTATCGGGCGACCATTCATGTAAAAGACCCGGCGCTTGACGCCAGGTCATTGAACGTGTCGCTGCAGACCCGCAATGGTCCTGTAAGCGCGAGCACCGCACGCGCAGTTGAAGATGCGATTCTGTCTCGGGCACGCCAACTGCGTATCGCAGACCGCAGGCTCTGACATTTCCCAGAATATCCGCCCTCTGGTACAGCAGGGCAAACATGATTATCACAAGCGCCAGGCCAACAACCTGGCGTTTTTATCTACGAAGGACCGCTCGCATGCCCCGTTATGTTGCCCCGGAAATCGAAGCCCGCTGGCAGGCCGCCTGGGAAGGCGCCGGGATCTTTCAGGCAAAACGTTCGGACGACAAACCAAAATACTACGTCCTGGAAATGTTCCCCTACCCATCGGGACGAATTCATATGGGTCATGTGCGCAACTACACCATGGGGGATGTGGTCGCGCGTCATAAGCTGGCGACCGGCCACAATGTGCTGCACCCAATGGGCTGGGATGCCTTTGGGATGCCCGCTGAAAACGCTGC
Source organism: Phaeobacter sp. (assembly GCF_022825805.1). Classification (GTDB taxonomy): domain Bacteria; phylum Pseudomonadota; class Alphaproteobacteria; order Rhodobacterales; family Rhodobacteraceae; genus Phaeobacter. Next base: position 17,954 of record NZ_JAJDWC010000056.1, on the reverse strand, counting down.
AATGGCCTCTGGCGGTCACCCGAAAGACTGGACATACAATAACATCGCCGACATGCGCGGCCAGATGAAGCCGCTCGGGCTTTCCATCGACTGGACCCGTGAGTTCGCGACCTGCGATCCGGAGTATTATGGCCAGCAACAGGCGTTGTTCCTCGATTTTCTTGAGAACGATCTGGTCTACCGCAAAAATGCAGTCGTGAATTGGGACCCCGTCGATATGACGGTGCTTGCCAATGAACAGGTGGAAAACGGCCGCGGTTGGCGCTCGGGTGCGCTGGTGGAGCGCCGTGAACTGACGCAGTGGTTCTTCAAGATCTCCGACTATTCCGAAGAGCTGCTCGATGCGTTGGATGGCTTGGAAAACTGGCCCGCCAAAGTGCGCCTGATGCAAGAAAACTGGATCGGCAAATCGCGCGGTTTGCAATTCTCGTTTGAACGTGTGGATGGGGAGCAGCCGATTGAGGTCTACACGACCCGCCCAGATACGCTGAATGGCGCATCTTTTGTCGGCATTTCCCCGGACCACCCGATTGCCAAGGCGCAGGAAGCCGAATCGGAAGAAGTCGCAGCGTTTGTTGCGGAATGTCGCAAAGGCGGCACCACCGAAGAAGCCATCGAGACCGCTGAGAAACTGGGCTATGACACCGGCATCCGCGTCAAACATCCGCTGAACCCCGATTGGGAGCTGCCGGTCTGGATCGCCAACTTCATTCTGATGGACTATGGCACCGGCGCAATCTTTGCCTGCCCGGCGCATGACCAACGCGACCTCGACTTCTGCCGCAAATATGACCTGCCGGTCATCGACACATTCTTCGCGCTGGACAATGACACGCCGGTTGCAAACGACGCTTTCGTTCCGCCAAAAACCGAGAAGGTTCGCTGGGTCGATCATTTTGCTGGTCTGACCGAAGCAACCGGCGAAGAGGCGATCAACCTCACTGTCGATTTCGCAGAAAAAGCCGGTTGGGGCAAAGGTGTCACCAAGTTCCGGTTGCGCGACTGGGGCCTGTCACGCCAGCGCTATTGGGGCTGTCCGATTCCCGTTGTTCACTGCGACTCCTGCGGCGTTGTGCCGGAGAAGAAAGAAAACCTGCCGATCGCCCTGCCCTATGATGAAGACGGCAAACCGATCGACTTCTCCGTGCCTGGTAATCCCCTAGACCGCCATCCAAGCTGGCGCAACTGCGCCTGCCCGTCCTGTGGCAAACCTGCGCTGCGCGAAACCGACACCATGGATACTTTTGTCGATTCGTCTTGGTATTTTGCCCGTTTCACCGCACCGCGGGCGGACACCCCCACCGATCTGGCCGAGGCCGAATATTGGATGAACGTCGATCAATACATTGGCGGCATCGAACACGCGATTCTGCATCTGCTGTATTCACGCTTCTTTGCCCGCGCGATGCAGATCTGCGGTCACCTTCCCGAAGGCGCCAAAGAACCCTTCGACGCGCTGTTCACGCAAGGCATGGTGACACACGCGATCTACAAGAAAGAGCAAGAGAACGGCCGCCCGATCTACTTCTATCCAGAACAGGTGGAACTGCGCGACGGAAAAGCCTTTCTGATAGAAGACGGGTCGGAAGTGGATGTTGTGCCGTCTGCAAAGATGTCCAAATCCAAAAACAACGTCGTCGACCCGCTGGCCATCATCTCGGCCTATGGCGCAGACACGGCGCGCTGGTTTGTGCTGTCCGATTCTCCGCCTGAGCGTGATGTTGAATGGACTGCGGCAGGCGCCGAAGCTGCGCATAAGCACCTGACACGTGTCTGGGGCCTTAGCGATAAAATCAGTGCGATGGAGGCTGATGCGGCAGGCGAGGGAGATCAGGATCTTCTGCGCGAAATGCACAAAGCGATCCGTGATGTGTCCCTCAGCATTGAGACATTTGGTTTCAACGCTGCCATCGCAAAGCTGTATGGCTTCACCAACACATTGGCGAAATCAAAAGCGGGTGCCGCTGCGAAACGGGAAGCGATCATGACCCTTGCGCAACTGATGTCACCGATGACACCCCATCTGGCCGAAGAGATTTGGCAGAATATGGGTGGCGAGGGGCTTTGTGCAACAGCGGCCTGGCCTGTGGCTGACGAAGCCATGTTGGTCGAGGCGAGCGTGACCCTGCCGATCCAGATCAACGGCAAACGCCGCGGCGAAATCACCGTGGCCAAAGATCTGGACAAGGCAGAGGTTGAAAAACTCGCTCTTGCGCACGAAGCTGTTCAAAAGGCGCTTGATGGCGCGGCCCCCAAAAAGGTGATCGTTGTGCCCGGTCGTATTGTGAATGTCGTGGCTTAAACCGAGATATCTGACAGGCGTCGCGGCCACACTGCTGGTCGCGGCCTGTGGCTTCACCCCGGTCTATGCACCGGGTGGAGCTGGGTTTGCCCTGCAGGGAAATGTGACCATCGAGGCGCCAGAAACCCTTGGCGCGCAGGATGAAACAGACGCATATTTTCTGGTCCAGAACCTCGAACAGCGCCTGGGGCGCAATGCGGCTGGCGCCTATTTTCTTGATGTGGACCTGCGCACAAGAAGCGAAGGCCAGGCAATTACGGCTGACAATGAAATCACCCGTTATTCGGTCGTTGGATATGCCGACTACTCCCTGGTTCGCCAAGCTGACGGGATGATCCTGGCAAGCGGAAACGTTCAGAACTTTACCGGCTACTCCGCGACAGGCTCCACTGTTGAAACACTTGCAGGAGAGCGGGATGCGCAACGACGGTTGATGACGATTCTCGCAGATCAAATCGTGACGGAACTGTTGACCAACACAGAGATCACAGCACCCGCAAACCCAGCCGGGCAGACAAACGGATGAAACTGAGCCCGCGGGAAGCGGAAGGCTATTTTGCGCGCCCCGATCAGGGAAAGACCGGTATTCTGATCTATGGCGCGGACGCAATGCGGGTCTCGCTCAAGCGGCAGCAACTGCTGGCTGCGCTGCTCGGCCCAGCCGCGGAAGAAGAAATGCGTCTCACCCGGATGGCGGGCGGCGACCTGCGCAAAGACCCTGCCCTGTTGATGGATGCGGTAAAGGCCGTTGGCTTTTTCCCTGGCATTCGCGCAGTGCTGGTTGAAGACGCCAATGACACAGCCACCCCTGCAATCGTTGCTGCCCTGGAGTCATGGCAGCCGGACGACGCCAGGTTGGTGGTCACGGCGGGACAGCTGAAAGCCACGTCAAAGCTGCGCAAAGCCTTTGAAAGTCACAACAATGCGTTCGCCACGGGGATCTACGATGATCCGCCGTCACGGGCCGAGATCGAGCGCATTCTCGCGGACGCACAGATTAGGGACGTTCCGGGAGACAGCATGTCGGCCCTGGTCGATATCGCCAATGATATTGGGCCAGGTGATTTCTCTCGCATGGTCGAGAAGCTCGCGCTTTTCAAATATGACGACACCTCTCCCCTCACGCTTGATGATATTCAGGCTGTCGCGCCACAATCCACCGAAGCTGCACTCGATGATATGCTCAACATCGTGGCAGAAGGCCGTGGTGCAGAAATTGGCCCCCTTATGGGACGACTGCAGGCGCAGGGCACCAATGCTGTGACACTCTGCATCGGCGCAACCAGACATTTCCGGACGCTCTACACAATCGCTTCAGATCCGGGCGGACCAGCGCAGGGGATAGGACGCCTGCGGCCCCCAGCCTACGGCAAACGACGCGATAGGCTTTTGCGCCAAGCCCAAAGCTGGGGAGCCTATAAGCTGGAAACTGCGCTCACGCTGCTAACGGATACGGATCTGCAACTGCGATCCGCAGGCCAAACAGCCCCTGCCCTCGCTGTGATGGAACGTGCTCTGATCCAACTCGCCCGGTTGAGCAGGGTACGCTGACAGCTGTCGCACGTTGGGACGCCGCGTCCTTTGCGCGGACAGTCTCTTGACCTCATCTGGTCGCATGCTTTCCTAGGGGATGAGCGAAGGTGGAGAGGGGAGATATTGATGTATACCGTGATCGGGACGCCCATGACGCGCAGTTTTCGCGTTCTTTGGACACTTGAGGAACTGGCTCAGCCCTATGAACTGGCGCCTTACAAACCGCAGAGCGCAGATGTGCTTGCGTTGAATCCCTCCGGAAAAGTCCCTGTTCTGATCGAAGAGGGCGAAGCGATCACTGATTCGACGGCCATCGTTACCTATCTGGCGGATAAACACGGGCAGTTGACCGCGCCGGCGGGCACCTTGGCACGTGCCAAACAGGATGCCGTCACGCAGTTCTTGCTGGATGAACTGGACGCTGTGCTGTGGACCGCTGCCCGTCACAGCTTCATTCTGCCGGAAGACAAACGCATCCCAGAGGTCAAAGCCAGCCTGAAGTGGGAATTTTCCAATGCCCTTGAACGGCTGGACACCCGGATGGAGGGGCCATTTTTGATGGGCGAAGACTTCACCATCGCCGATATCATCTGCACCCATTGCCTGAACTGGGCGTTCGCTGCGAAATTCCCCATCGAAAGTGAGCGGCTGCTTGACTATCTAAATCAGACGCGGCGCAGGCCTGCCTGCGGCAAGGTCGCGGCCTTAATCAGCTAAGGTCTTTGAGGTAGGTTGCGGCGCCCCGCCCTGCCCACCTGCCGCTTGCGATACTGGCCGTCAACAGGTAGCCGCCTGTTGGGGCCTCCCAATCCAGCATCTCCCCAGCACAAAAAACGCCGGGCCGTGCCCGCAACATCAACATATCATCAAGCGCCTCTGCGCAAACGCCGCCAGCTGTTGAAATCGCCTGATCAATCGGCTGCAATCCGGCATGCCGAACCGGCACAGCTTTCACCAGAGCGGCGAGCGCTGCCGGATCCTGCGGCAAGGGCCTACAGAACTCCTGCAGGAGCGCGAGTCGCCCTCCCGCAAGCTTCAGTGTTTTGCGCATGTGACTAGAAAGGCTTGCCTTCCCGCGCGATCGCGACAACCGCTCTGTGATCTGTTGTGGAGACAAATCCGGGAACAAATCGATCGCCAGATCTGCCCCATCGCGTACAGCGGCGCAGACGGCGTAGATTCCGCCCCCTTCAAGACCGCTTTCTGAAATCACCGCTTCACCACGGCTGCGCGATGCGCCCGCAGACAAAGCTATGCCCTTCAGCGGTGTGCCCAGATAGGGGCGCATGAACTCTGACCATGCCACCTTTAGCCCAACGTTTGAGGGCCGAAACGGCGCCAGAGCCACATCCTGCGCCGCCAGGATCGCAGCCCACTTTCCATCTGACCCAAGCCGCGCCCAGCTGGCGCCGCCCATCGCCAGCACGACCGCGCGAGCGCGAACCAGTTGGGAACCCTCAGGGGTTTCGAACCGCAGATGATCCTGCTCCCACCCTTGCCAACACCACCGCGTGCGACGCTCAACTCCGTAGGCATCAAGTCGCGCCAACCATGCGCGCAACATTGGCGAGGCTTTCATCTCGATCGGGAAAACACGGCCTGTTGAACCGGAAAACAGTGTGACGCCCAGCCCGCGGGCCCAATCCTGTATCTCCTGCGAGGCGCAGTCAGACAGCATGGGCGACAACCAATCCGCGCGGTCGCCATAGTTCTGCAACAGATCAGCAAGTGGTTCATCCTTGGTCAGGTTCAGACCGGATTTGCCAGCCATCAGAAACTTGCGCGCGACCGAAGGCTTTGCGTCTGCGATCAAAACAGTGTGTCCGGCTGCGCCAAGCTCTTCGGCAGCGCGCAAACCTGCCGGCCCGGCCCCGACAATCACTGCATCCCAGACCCTGTCGTTCTGCCCTGTCACGCTTCTTCGTCCCCTTTTTTCAAGCACAAGGCGATCATGCTTGTCATTGGCCTCTTGGGCCGCATCTCTTGATAGTGAAAGAGCCATACCGGGAGAGTTCACCAATGTCACCGCCCACTCCGGAAGATCCGATTTGTCCGCTCTGCGACAGGCCGATCCCGCCGGATGTGGATCAAAGCCTGCACCATCTGATACCGAAGTTGAAGGGCGGCAAGGGTCGGCCAACCGTGCTGCTCCATCACATCTGCCACAAAGAAATTCACGCCACACTGACAGAGGCAGAGCTGGCGCGGTCATTCAACACAGTCACCGCGCTGCGCGAGCATCCTCGGCTTGCGAAGTTTCTGGCGTGGGTCAAAAAACGCCCTCCTGCGTTTCGTTCCAAAGTGCCAGGTGGTCGACGCAAACGATAACGGGTGATTGATCACACGCGAGAGCATCCTCCACCACGGCATCAACCCCACACCCTCAAACACGACAGTCTGCCAAAATCGCCATAGCGACCTCCGGATCTGCGGCTTGATAGTCAGACAGTAAGGCCTGCGCTGTTGGCAACAACTGCTCGTCGAGCACGATGCGATCAATCATCCCAAACGCCAGCGCCTCATCCGCGGTCAATTTTTGACCGGCAGCCAGGATCAACTTGGTCCGCGCAGGGCCAATCAATGCAGACATGCGTTTGACATCAGAAGGTTGCGGCCGATAGCCAAGCTTCATCACCGGATAAAAGACCTTAGTCGAGGCAACAGCAATCCGCAAATCGCAAGCCAGCGCCATACCATTTGCGCCGCCAGCCACCGTTCCGTTTAATGCCGCAACGGTCAAGCAAGGCAATGCCGCAATCGCCGCCGAAAGTTGCTCCCAAAGCGGTGATACCGCGAGCCCTGCCTTTGCCGCGTCGAGATCTGCCCCGGCACTGAACACCCGGCCATTCCCCGTCAGGATCAAACCCCTTGCCGACTGCGCCTCTTGGGTAATCTCGCAAAGCTGCGCCAGCATCGATTCCGTCAGCGCGTTGGCTTTCTCTGGGCGATCCAAGATGACCGTCCAGAGACCATTCTCGCCAATGGAATGGCGGATCATATCAGGCCCACCCGCTTTCTGATGGTTTCATCACGCAAGGAAATCTCGGTCCCAAGAAACTCATCCGAATCTGTATCACACATCCACAGCAAGGCACGAGCTGGCCACTCTGCGGGGATATGGACCGACCAATCCAACTGGCTGACAGGATTAACACCGCTTGCACGGATCACCCGCTGCATATCCGTTGCGACTGTCCCAGGCGACAGGCCCATGGCGCGAATGCCGTTTGCACCTTCTTCGTGGTGCAAGCAGCGGGTCAGCATCGCAGCGCCTGCTTTGGACGTGCAATAAGCGCTCCAGCCTTCGACAGGATTGTGCGCCGCGCCCGAACTCACCGTCAGGATCGTACCGCCCCCGTTTTCTTTCATCAGCGGAACTGCAGCACGCATCCCATAGAACACGCCCTTGATGTTGATATCGATAAGTTGGCTCCAGGCAGATGGCTCTGCATCCGCCAGGGACGCAATGGGATCGACCACGCCAGCATTGTTGATCAAAACGTCGATTTTTCCGAACTCTGCCTGGATCTTGCGAAATGCATCCCCCACAGATCCGTGATCGGAGACGTCACAAGCCACCGCCAGCGCGTTTCCGCCGATCTCTTCCGTCAGGCTCGCCAAACTGTCCGCGCTCCTTGCCAGCAAGGCCACATTGGCACCCTCGCTGGCAAACACGCGGGCTGTATCCGCTCCAATGCCGCGGCTTGCGCCCGTGATCACAACTGTCTTGCCCTTGATGTCCATCAGATAAACCTCCAAATCCCCATTTTGAAATGTGGTAGACTGCTTTGGGGGGAACGGTCCAGACCGATACCCCTTGCGCAGGTTTACCACGCCACCGAAGGTGGACCGTAGATTTTTGACCATGAAAGGTATTCCCATGGCTGTTACTTTTGCCCGCGGCTGCGGCGCATTGATCGCTCTTGGCCTGTCAGCCCCCGCTGCGATGGCAGATGTGTCCGCGCAGGATGTCTGGGCGGACTGGAAATCCTATTTGGCCGCCACAGGATACGCGGTGAGCGGCACAGAATCTTTCTCAGGCGATACTTTGACCGTATCTGACCTCACGCTTGAGATTGCGGATTTGGGCGCTGGCAGTAGCACAATCACCATTCCTGATATTCGGTTTGTCGACAACGGCGATGGCACAGTCGGCGTTGTGTTGCCAAATGAACTGCCTGCATCATTCGACATGGACAGCCCCGACGGGCGTGTTGCAGGCACCATCCTGTTGAGCCACGACGGCGGCCCGATGTTGGTCTCCGGCGATGCCGACGAAATGACGTATGATTTCGCGGCAGGCGTGATGACGTTTTCTTTGTCCGACCTGGTGGCACCGGATGGGGACCTGCCAGAAGACGCGGTCAAGTTCACGGCAACCCTATCGGACGTGGAAAATCAGGTCGTGATGACAAAATCCGATCTGCGCCAATACGCCCAAAGCATGACCAGCTCGGAGTTGAGCTATGAGTTCAGCTTTGCCGACCCGGACGGAGAGACCGACGGCACCTTTAAAGGTGCTTTGAAAGGAATTGGTTTCGACGGCACCACAGCCATCCCCGCCCCAGGTGAAACAGCTGATTTCGCCGCCATGCTCCGCAATGGTATGTCCGCCGAAGGAACCATCAAGTTTGCCAGCGGCGAAGGCTCTGTCACAGCCCGTGACAATCGCGATTCCTTTTCATTGGAAAACTCATCGCAAGGCGGTGCTGCCCGCTTTGAAATCAGCAATACCGGCCTAACCTACGATCTGAGCCAGATGGCAACACAAGTTGCCATCGAAGGGTCGGATATTCCGTTTCCGATTGATCTTTCGATCGGAGAAACCGGTATCAAGCTGAGCATGCCAGTCGCAAAATCAGACGAAGAGCAGGACTTCAGCCTCGGCTTTGCCATCCGCGATTTCGACGTTCCTGAAATCCTGTGGGGTCTGGTCGATCCAACCGGTGCCCTGCCCCATGACCCCGCAACCATCGCCATTGATCTGGTCGGAAAGGCCAAACTGGCATTTGATCTGTTTGATCCTCTGTCCGTCGAAGTCATGGAAGACAGCGACGAAGCCCCCGGAGAATTGAACGCGCTGACCATGAACTCCCTCGAGGTATCGGTCGCAGGCGCCGAATTGACGGGCTCAGGTGACTTCACATTCGACAACAGCGATCTCACCAGCTTTGACGGGATGCCAGCGCCAACCGGTGAGGCAAATCTCAAACTGGTTGGTGCCAACGCGCTGTTGGACAAATTGATCGGAATGGGTCTGGTCTCTGACAGCGATGCAATGGGCGCTCGGATGATGATGGGCCTGCTTGCGGTTCCAGGTGACAGCGAAGACACCCTGACCTCGAAAATCGAAGTCTCTGGGGATGGTCAAATCAAAGCGAAAGGCCAGCGGATCAAGTAATCATCCGTAACGCATTAAGTGTTCAAGAGACCGCAATTTGCGGTCTCTTTTTTGACTCCGCTCTTGCGACACCCCGGCCGTCTGTCTAGCTCTATGAACAGACCAACCAGCGTAGGTGCCCATGACACAAACCCCAGAAACCCTGTGCAACGCACTGATTGATGCCGCTTTGAAGGCAGGCGCGGATGCGGCCGATGCAATGGCGGCAGAAGGCAGTTCCCTTTCCATCGAAGTGCGTCAGGGCACACTCGAACATGCAGAGCGATCGGAAGGTACGGATCTAGGGTTGCGGGTTTTTGTCGGACAACGGCAGGCCACCGTTTCGACATCCGATATGCGGCCAGACACCATGACCGCTATGGCCGAGCGGGCAGTTGCCATGGCCCGGGAAGCGCCAGAGGACCCCTACGCCGGGCTCGCGGATCCAAGCCAGCTGGCCCAGAGCTGGGATTTGGAGGCGCTGGAGCTGTTTGATCCGACAGGGGAGCCTGCCCCAGGCGTTTTGCAAGAGGACGCCCTAAAGGCAGAAGCGTCCGGCCTGGCCGTCGATGGTGTCACACAGGTACAGTCGGCCGCTGCAGGCTACGGCAGCCACTCAGTCTTTCTGGCCGCAACAAACGGGTTTTCCGGCGGGTACAAACGCACCAGCCGATCAGTATCCTGCACAGCAATTGCAGGCGTTGGAACCGGAATGGAGCGGGACTACGATGGCGACGTCCGAACCTTTCAGGCTGATCTGCGCAGCGCCGAGGAGATTGGCCAGCAAGCCGGTGAACGCGCCATTTCACGCCTGAATGCAAGGCGGCCGAAAACGGGCAGCTACCCGGTTTTGTTTGATGAACGAATTTCCTCCTCGCTCATCGGTCACCTGCTTGCGGCTGTGAACGGCGCTTCCATCGCTCGTGGCTCGTCATGGCTCAAAGATGCGATGGGCGAGCAAATTCTGCCGAGTAGCCTCAGCGTGATAGAGGATCCATTTCGACCCAGAATTTCGGGGTCACGCCCATTCGATGGCGAAGGCCTGCCCACCCAGAAGCGCGCCATCATTGATGCAGGCACGTTGACTGGATGGACGCTTGATCTTGCGTCCGCCCGCAAACTGGGTCTTTCCAGCACTGGCAATGCAGCCCGCGGCGTCGGCTCCGTTCCGTCTCCATCGCAGTGGAACATCGCGTTGACGCAAGGTGACAAAACCCCGGGTGATCTGATTGCGGATATGGGAACCGGGCTGTTGGTGACGTCGATGATCGGATCAACGATCAACCCGAATACCGGAGACTATTCTCGTGGGGCCGCTGGTTTCTGGATCGAGAACGGCGAAATCGCTTATCCTGTGAACGAATGCACCATTGCCGGAAAGCTGCGTGACATGTTGCGCAGCATTGTGCCGGCAAATGATGCACGGACGCATCTGTCGCGGGTGGTTCCATCCATGCTGGTAGAGGGGATGACCCTTGCCGGCAATTGAACCGGAAACTGACCTCTCTCTGCTGATCCGAGCCGCCGAAGTCGCAGGCGATATCGCCTGCCGCTATACCCAATCCTCTGTGAAGACCTGGGACAAACCCGGCGGCGCCGGTCCAGTGACAGAGGCGGATTTGGCCGTGAACGCAGCTTTGGCAGATCTGCTGAAACCTGCACGGCCCGACTACGGCTGGTTGTCGGAGGAAACCGACGACAGCAGCGAACGGCTTTCCCGTGATCAGGTGTTCATCATTGATCCCATTGATGGAACGCGGAGTTTCGTCGACGGATCGCGCACCTGGGCACATGCTCTCGCAACCGCTGTGAATGGCGCCATTACTGCCGCTGTTGTTTTTCTCCCGCAACGAGACCTCATGTACACCGCATCACATGGTGGCGGAGCCTTCTGTAATGGGCAGGCGATCGAGGTCGCTGCAACAGAACAAATGGAGCAGGCCGAAATCCTAGCGGCCAAACCCGCGCTATCTGCGGATCTATGGGGATCTGCCGGTGTGCCGCCGTTCAGACAGGCGCATCGCCCCTCGCTTGCCTATCGGATGGCACGTGTCGCTGATGGGCGCTTTGATGGAATGATCACGCTCCGCCCCAGTTGGGAATGGGATATCGCCGCAGGCGATCTGATCATCCGGGAGGCCGGCGGCACCACAAGTGACCGGCGCGGTAACCGCTTGCGGTTCAACAACCCGCACCCTACCGTCGACGGTGTTCTTGCGGCAGCGCCTCACCTTCATCGTGATTTGCTGTCCGCGCTTGCTATCTGACCGGTTTCAAGACGATCACGCCAAACATATGCATGGAACGGGTTTCCCCATGTCGAAGTCAGCATCTCAAAAGGCGCGTGCCGCGCCTTGGCCCGACCGCCCCACCGGTGAGGTGCTGTGGGTCCATGCGACCACCGCTGAACGATGTCTGGCCCTATCGGACATCGGGCACAGGCTAAAATCCCACCGCCCGGATTTATCGGTGCTGGTTACCTGGCCAGATACGCTCTCACCGCCGCCCGAAGTTGATGGATGCGATCTGCCGCTCGGACCACCGCCAGAGGACAGCGCGGCTGAGGTGCGCCGCTTTCTGGACCATTGGCGCCCTGACCTGTGCATCTGGTCTGGCGGCGATATCCGGCGGATCCTGATGCGTCAGCTGAGCGAGCGAAAGGTCGACAGCCTGTTGGTGGATCTGACCTTCGAAGAGCTGCCTGATCGTTCCAGACGTTGGCTGCCCGATCAAAGAAAGAAAATGCTCAACCGGTTTCAGGCGGTTTTCACCCCCTCACACGAGGTGGAGGTGGTGCTGGCGCGTCTGGGGTTAGATGCCCAAAAAATCAGAAAGACGGATCCGCTTCGCCTGTCGACGACCCCGTTGGGCTGCAACGGCGATGAGCTTGCGCATATGCAGACCATATTGGGCAGTCGACCCAGTTGGTATGCGGCACAGGCCGATCTGCGCAACCTTGCAGACATCCTGACGGCCCATCGCCGGGTGTTACGACTGCTGCACAGATTGTTGCTCATCGTGTCGATCCGCGATGAAACCGAACTGCCTGCGGCCCGAGAGACCATTCTCGCAAGCGGCCTACAACTGGCGGATTGGGACAGCGGCGAAGAACCCGACGACTATTCACAGGTCCTGTTGAGTTCGGCAGATGACAGTGGCCTTTGGTATCGCATAGCGCCGGTTTCTTTGCTTGCTGGAAGTCTCACAAATGCAGGCAATGCGCAGAACCCCCTCGAAGCTGCGGCACTGGGATCTGCCATTCTGCATGGGTCTGACTATGGCTCGCATCATGCGGTTTATCGGCGACTGCACGAGGTTGGTGCGGCGCTGGAGGTTGACGATACCGAAGGTTTGGCGCAAGCGGTGCTCACCCTCTCTGCGCCAGACCGCGCCGCCGAAATGGCATTGGCCGGATGGACGGTGGTAACCGAGGGCGCGAATGTAACTGACCAATTGCTTGACCAGATTCAAGATCTGTTGGACCTACGCGAGGAGCGTCATGAGAGCCCCTGACTTCTGGTACAAACCGCGTGGAACCTTCGATGTGCGGAGCCTCGTGCTCTCCCCCCTCGGGCAACTCTACGGGTTGGCAACAGCGCGACGGCTGACATCAAAAGCACCCGCAAAAATGCCTGTTCCAGTTATTTGTGTTGGAAACATCAACGCCGGTGGGACCGGCAAGACCCCAACCGTGATCTGGTTTCTGGAGCGATTGCGCGATCTTGGGCATGAACCACATGTCGTGACCCGCGGCTATGGTGGCTCGCTTGAAGGTCCTGTGCAGGTTGATCCAAGCCGACACAGTGCCAACCAAGTTGGCGATGAACCACTTCTTCTCGCCGCGTTTGGCGAGGTCTGGAAATCACGGGATCGCGCCGCAGGTGCGCAGGCTGCAGTCGCGGCCGGGGCCACTGTCATTGTGCTGGATGACGGTTTTCAAAACCCAGAGCTACACAAAGATATGTCAGTCGTCGTCGTTGACGCGCAGCGCGGATTTGGCAACGGAAAATGCCTGCCTGCCGGACCACTTCGGGAACCGGTGGAAGCGGGTCTTGCCCGCGCGGATATCGTCCTGTCGTTAGGGGCACCAGAGGCCCAAACCCATTTTTCCACTACCTGGGGGACTGAACTGTCAGGCATGACGCAGCACGTTGGCGCCGTGGAGCCGCTGCAAACCGGGATGCCCTGGAACGGAACCGCCGTTCTCGCCTTTGCGGGCATTGGCCATCCCGAGAAATTCTTCGCCACTCTCCGGCAGTTGGGCGCAGATATCCGCCGTGCCGAAGCGCTGGATGACCATCAGCCTCTATCCGCCGCTTTATTGTCGCGTTTGGAAAATGAGGCAAAGCTCCTGGGCGCCCAGTTGGTGACAACGGAAAAAGACGCCGTCAGATTGCCAAACAGCTTCCGCGCCAAGGTAATCACCCTGCCGGTCCGCCTACAGATCGAAAATGATGATGCTTTGATCGAAACACTGCGAAGCTGCGCACCACCACCGCCCTGATCACGCGGTGGATGCTGGGGAGTGTGGCCAACCCATCCTGCAAGAACAGGTTGGCCAAAAGAATTCACTGATCAGAGATCAACCATCCAGTTCTGCATCAATCAACGCTTTGAAGTCTGCGTAGGACTGATTGGAGACCTTCTTGCCGTTCAGGATGAACGACGGCGTCGACTCGATGCCGTGCTCGGTCGAGTTCTCCTGATACCAGCTCACCAGGGTCTGGGCTTTGGCACCATCCTGCAGGCAGGCCTCCAGCTGCGCCTCTTCGAGGCCTGCGAGCCGGCCGATTTTTCGCAACTCATCAACGATCTCGCTTGGCCCACCAGCGCGCGCCCATTCCGACTGCCCCTGATAGATCAGATCGCTAATTCCAAAGAACTTCTCGGGCCCACCGCAACGCGCGATCATGGATGCCCACAGGCCATAGCGGTCAAAATACACCTCGCGGTAGATGAACCTCACCTTGCCGGTGTCGATGTATTCTTCTTTCAACTGCTTGTAGGGACCTGCATGAAAATTGGCACAATGCGGACAGGTATAGGACGCATACTCGATCAGCGTGACCGGCGCGTCCTCTGCACCCTGGACCATTTCCACAATGGTTGATGTATCGACCTCAGCCTCTTGTGCGTAGGCCGCTCCGATCAACGGATTGCTTGGCAGGTTCGACTGGTTTTGCAACGTGGCAAACCCATAGACCCCTGCAGCTACGGCGACCGATGCAAAGATGCCGGACATAATTCGGGTCATTCCTACCCCTTTCGTTGTGTTTTCTGTTTTGTCAAAACGTTGCGCCCCAACCGCTCGAGTGCGGCGCGCAAATCGTCATCTCCCACTCCGGTCGTCGCTTCGGCGGCGGCTGCGATATCTTGTGGATCGGGTTTAGAGGGCGATTGCACCTTGGGCGCATATTTAAATGTGACCTGACCATCGGAAAAACCAGTGGGCGCGGTCTGTGTCACACGCACCTTTGAGATCGCGTTGTAGCCATAGACAGCGTTGACCTTGGCGCGCAGCTGCTCTTTCTGCATCTCCAGCATCGGGGCATTGGCACCGGTGGTCAAAAGCGTCAGGGTCGCACCAAATCCACCGCGCCCATAGTTCACGTTCACAGGGCGCGCGATTGGTGCAATGTCTGGGCCTGCGATGTCTTCCCAATGTGTCAGCAGTCGCGACACCGCAAAACCTCGGCTTTCGCCAGCCTTGCGGATCTGGTCGTTCAGAAGCTGCGATGTCCGTTTGAACCCGCGAGATTTTGTCCGTTGCACTGCCATAACCATGGTTTTGCTCGACTGCTCGCCCTAATGTAAAGGGCTGCAACGCAAGTACCAGCGAAACACGGCCACAAGAGATAAAGAATGCGTGACCTAAACAGCCAGTCCGACCCACATAGCAGCACCCTGCTGGAATGGTACGATCACAATGCCCGCACGCTGCCCTGGCGGGTCAGCCCAGCGGATCGCGCCGCCGGGGTTTGGCCAGACCCCTACCGGATTTGGCTGAGCGAAGTGATGCTGCAGCAAACTACGGTCGCAGCGGTCAAAGACTACTTTCATCGTTTCACCACACGATGGCCCACCGTCGGAGATCTGGCCGCATCACCGGATGCAGATGTCATGGCTGAATGGGCCGGGCTTGGGTATTACGCCCGCGCGCGCAACCTGTTGAAATGCGCACGCGTCGTTGCGAATGACCATGATGGGGTTTTCCCGGACAGCTACGATGGCCTGCTCGCATTGCCAGGCATCGGGCCCTATACGGCTGCTGCGATTTCAGCCATCGCCTTTGATCGCGCCAAAACGGTGCTTGATGGAAATGTGGAACGGGTGATGGCGCGGCTCTATGATGTGCACACCCCTTTGCCGGGTGCCAAACCAGAACTGAAAGCGTTGGCCGCGGCGCTGACCCCGTCAGCGCGACCAGGGGATCATGCCCAGGCTGTCATGGATCTGGGTGCAACCATTTGTACGCCGCGCAACCCAGCCTGCGGCATCTGTCCCTGGCGCGCGCCGTGCAAAGCACGACAGGAAGGCACCGCCAGCGAACTACCCAAGAAAACGCCGAAGAAACCGAAACCAACGCGCTTGGGTTTTGTCTATTTGGCGCGTGGGGCTGACGGCAGTTGGCTGTTGGAACAACGACCTGAAAAAGGCCTGTTGGGGGGCATGCTCGGCTGGCCCGGAAGCGACTGGAATGACGCACCAACGCAGGCGCCGCCGTTTGAGGCCGACTGGCAAGAACTCAGCGCTGAGGTTCGACACACATTTACCCATTTCCACCTGATCTTGCGGATCATGCTGGCCGAGCTGCCAGCAGATTTTCAACCGACCTCATCGCAGAGAATTCTCAGCCGGCATGAATTCAAACCCTCAGATCTGCCAACAGCGATGCGCAAGGCCTTTGATCTTTGGAAGGGGCGCTAACGTCTTCTCTTTCCGTAGGGCTGCGGGCATAGTCATGTCCAAACGTCCCAAACCCACAACCGGAGGACCAGCAGGATGATCCCGGCGGACAAACTGCGCAGCTGGAAAACAGCCCTGCCGTTCTGGGTCTCTTTTCTGCTGCTTCCCCTTGTTGCGCTTGCCGCATGGTTCGGTGGCTGGACGATTGCCTTGCCGCCTTTGGCGACCTGGTATCTTTTCGCCGTGCTTGATGGTGTTTTTGGTCTGGACCGTGAAAACGCAGATCCCATGACCAAAGAGGCCGATCTGCGATGGTACACCCTGCTGACCATGGTCTGGGTGCCTGCGCAGGCTGTCTTGCTGCTGGGACTGCTGATTTACGTGCCAACTGCCGACCATTTATCCTCGACCGAGAAAGTGGGTGTTTTCTTCGGAATGGGTGTCCTCAGCGGTGCCGTCGGTATCAACTACAGCCACGAGTTGATGCATCAGCGCAGCAGGCTGGAACGCTGGTTGGCTGATGTCCTCCTGGCGATGGTCTTGTATTCACACTTCAGATCCGAACATCTTTTGGTGCATCATCGATATGTTGGCACCCCGAGAGATCCGGTAACTGCCAGATATAACGAAGGATTTCATCGGTACTACCCCAGAGTGCTCTACCAGTGTTGGCGATCTGCCTTTCGCGCAGAAGCGGAAAAACTGGGACGAAAATCACTGCCTTGGACAGATCTTCGCAACCCGTTTTTTCGCTATTGGGCTTTGCAGGCCGCCATGTTGTTCATCGCCTTTCTGCTTGGCGGGTGGAGCGGTCTGGCGTTGTTTTGCGTGCAGGCCGGCGTGGCCATCTGGCAGTTGGAGTTGGTAAACTACATCGAACACTACGGCCTGACACGGAAATATCTGGGCAATGGCAAGTTCGAACCCGTCCTGCCCCGTCATTCATGGAATGCTGCACATAAGGCGTCAAACTGGTTGCTGATCAATCTGCAGCGGCACTCTGACCATCACTATAAACCGGACCGCCGCTTTCCGCTTCTGCAAAACCACACCGAAAGCGATGCTCCACAATTGCCGTTTGGCTATCCGGTCATGACTGTTGCGGCGATGGTGCCGCCGTTATGGCGCCGGATCATGAACCCAAAAGTGCGCGATTGGCGCCAGATGCACTATCCAGAGATTACCAATTGGAGCGCCTACAACAAGGCGCTACCAGCGTCTCAACGCGACGCAATAGCCACCGCGCAAAACTAAGCTACGCGCGGGCCTGCGAGGGGTCAGACGGCTCCGCTTGGGGCTGGCCTTGTTTGGCCTCGCCTTGGTTTGCCTCATCTTGGATCGACTGTGTGTCCGCGTCTGATCGCGTCAAAGCCCAGAGTGTCATAGGATCATTCAGACCGCGCAAAACGCAATCCTCGTGGGCGACAAAATCAGCGCTCAGGGAAGCCGCGTCGGGGTGGTCAGCGGCTGCCTGAAACAGCGCATCACTCGCCAAAATCTGCGCATTCATCGTCCGGGTCAGTTTTTCCAATCGCGCAGCGACATTCACCGCATTGCCGATTACCGTGTACTCCAGCCGGTTGGCGCCAATATTGCCCAGCACCACCTCGCCAAAATGGATCCCGATCCCAACGCGGATTTCCTCTTCCCCGGCCGTCCGCCGTTCTGCATTCCAGGTGGCAAGCGTTTGCTGTGTAAATGCCGTTTCAAAAATCCCCAAAAGTGGCGAAGTAAAATTCCCCACTTTCTGGTCTCGGTGATCAGCCGGTTGTTGCGATCAGTTTCTCCTTTTTTGGTGGTCGGCCGCGTCGCTTTGGTGCGGGCGGTGGTGTG
>NZ_JAJDWC010000010.1 GCF_022825805.1 Phaeobacter sp. | reverse complement strand
GCACCAATCGCGCTCGACCCAAAGGTGTCAGTCTGGCATTGCTGTGAATGTTCATTCGATCCCTCCGAATAGGGTTGGTGCTTGGTAACTCCAACCAACTCGGTCTGGATCGAATGGACAACCTGTTGAAAGCTCACATCTATGACAGCCGGGTGATTTGCGCCTATCTGGCGGAGCGCGCGGGCGGTGAGTTGCTGCGGGGTGGTTGGGATACCAAAGTGCTGGAGGCCACAGCCGACGGCCTGATGGATGCCGCAGTGTTGTTGTCCTACGAAGCGCGGTTGCGCCCGCAGGAGCGGCAATGGCCCGAATGGATCGAGGGTCAAACCACCAAGGTGCTGGGGGCCTGCGCTGCGCTGAACGCGCGCTGGATGGGGCATTTGGCAGGTCCGCTCACGGTGGGGCATATCGCGGTGGGCTGTGCTTTGGCCTATGTGGACTTTCGTCATCCGGATATGGGGTGGCGCAAGGGCAACACCGCACTGGCGGATTGGTTTTCCAGCGTCGAATCGCGACCAGCGATGTTGGCCACCCAACCACCAAAATCTTGAGCTCAACTCCTTGAAACAGCGGGTTGGAGACTAGATATTGCGTTAATGTTTCGTTGAATTCTGATTTAACGCTAAACTGCGTCCATTCGCCCGTCCCTGAACGCTGGACGAACGGCTTTCTCACCGCTACATACCGGCAATGAGTCACTGCGTTTTTCGCGGTGCATGCGCATGTTTGCCCGGAATGGGCATTTGAATTGGAGAAAACCTCGTGTCCCACGCAGAAGACAACGAAGGAACCCGGAGAGATTTCCTCTACTACGCCACTGCTGGCGCCGGGGCAGTGACCGCAGGTGCCGCGATTTGGCCCCTGGTCAACCAGATGAACCCCTCGGCCGACGTGCAGGCTCTGTCCTCGATCTTCGTGGATGTTGGCGGCGTAGAAGTTGGTACCCAGATCTCTGTGATGTTCCTTGGAAAGCCGGTGTTCATTCGCCGTCGTTCCCAGGAAGAAATCGATGAAGCCCGCGCGGTGAATTTGGCAGAGCTGCCCGATCCTCTCGATCGCAACGCAAACAAGCCTGGCTTGGATGCGGCGGACGAGAACCGGACCCTCGATGAGGCCGGTGAATGGTTGGTCATGATGGGTGTGTGTACCCACCTTGGCTGTGTGCCCTTGGGTGATGGTGCCGGTGAATACAATGGCTGGTTCTGCCCCTGCCACGGGTCGCACTACGACACCGCTGGCCGGATCCGCAAAGGCCCCGCACCCGAGAACCTGCCGGTTCCGCCTGCGGAATTCATCGACGAAACCACCATCCAACTCGGATAAGGGAGGCTCTTTATGTCTGGTATTCCTCACGATCACTATGAGCCGAAGACTGGTGGCGAAAAGTGGCTGCACAGCCGCCTGCCCATCGTTGGCCTGATCTATGACACCATCATGATCCCAACCCCCAAAAACCTGAACTGGTTGTGGATCTGGGGTATCGTTCTGGCCTTCTGTCTGGCCTTGCAAATTGTCACCGGCATCGTCCTGGTGATGCACTACACGCCGCATGTTGACCTGGCCTTTGCCTCGGTTGAACATATCATGCGTAACGTGAATGGCGGTCATATGATCCGCTATCTGCACCAAAACGGTGCGTCGCTGTTCTTCATCGCGGTCTACATCCATATTTTCCGCGGTCTGTACTATGGTTCCTACAAGGCACCCCGCGAAATCACATGGATCATCGGCATGTTGATCTACCTGTTGATGATGGGCACCGCGTTCATGGGATACGTTCTGCCCTGGGGTCAGATGTCCTTCTGGGGTGCGACCGTGATCACCGGCCTGTTTGGTGCGATCCCATTCATCGGTGAGCCGATCCAGACCCTGCTGCTGGGTGGTCCTGCCGTGGACAACGCGACCCTGAACCGCTTCTTCTCACTGCACTATCTGCTGCCGTTTGTGATTGCGGGTCTGGTCATCGTCCACATCTGGGCGTTCCACACCACAGGCAACAACAACCCAACCGGTGTTGAAGTGCGTCGCGGCTCCAAAGAAGAAGCTGCCAAGGACACACTGCCGTTCTGGCCCTACTTCGTGATCAAGGATTTCCTCGGCCTGGCCGTTGTCCTGCTGGTCTTCTGGGCGATTGTTGGCTTTATGCCGAACTACCTGGGTCACCCCGATAACTACATCGAGGCCAACCCGCTGGCGACACCTGCGCACATCGTTCCGGAATGGTACTTCCTGCCGTTCTACGCGATCCTGCGGGCCTTCACTTCGGAAGTCTGGGTTGTGCAATTTGCGTCCTTCATCACTGGCGGCATCATCGATGCGAAGTTCTTTGGTGTTCTGGCGATGTTCGGTGCGATTGCCGTGATGGCGCTGGCGCCTTGGCTGGACACAAGCCGCGTGCGCTCGGGCCGGTATCGTCCGCAGTTCAAGTGGTGGTTCCTGCTGCTGGTCATCGACTTCTTTGCCCTGATGTGGCTGGGTGCGATGCCTGCGGAAGAGCCCTATGCGACCTTCTCCTTGATCGCATCTGCCTATTGGTTCGGTTACTTCCTGGTGATCTTGCCGCTGCTCGGTGTCATCGAGAAGCCGGCTGAAATGCCAGAAACCATCGAAGCGGATTTTGATGCGCATTACGGTAAATCCGGTGGTGCAGATGCCACCCCGGCTGAGTAACTGAGAAGGACTGCAACCAATGTTGAAGAAAATCGCAACCGGTGCTGCCTTCGCTCTGGCACTGTTTCCTGCTGCATCTTTTGCAGCAGGAGCCGCGGGAAAGGTCATCGACTATGACTTTTCCTTCGAAGGCCCATTTGGCACCTATGACACCAACCAGCTGCAGCGCGGTCTGCAGATCTACACCGAAGTCTGCGCGGCCTGCCATGGTCTGAAACAGGTGCCAATCCGCACCCTGTCAGACGAAGGTGGCCCGAACATGCCGGAAGATCAGGTTCGTGCTTATGCAGCAGAGAACTTCTCGATCTATGACCCGATCGAGGACGAAGACCGTCCGGCAAAGCCGACCGATCACTTCCCTGAAAACAACAACGCTGGCGCCCCGGATCTGTCCATGATGGCAAAGGCGCGTGCTGGTTTCCACGGCCCCTATGGCCTGGGTCTGAACCAGATGTTCAAGGGTATGGGTGGCGCTGAGTACATCGCCTCGCTGATGACGGGCTACACTGGCGAAACCAAAGAAGAAGCCGGAACCTTCTTCTATGAAAACACGGCCTTCCCAGGCGGCTGGATCTCCATGGGCCCACCGCTGGATGATGAGCTGGTCGAATTTATCGATGGTTCGCCAAACGATCTTGAAAGCCTGTCCAAAGACGTCTCTGCGTTCCTGATGTGGACAGCTGAGCCGAAGATGATGGCGCGCAAACAGGCCGGTTTTGTCGGCGTGTTGTTCCTGACAGTTCTGTCGGTGCTGCTGTATCTGACCAACAAGCGTCTCTGGGCCCCGCATAAGGGCAAAGAAAACGGCTAAGGCTGTTGATCGTAACAATATTAAACCCCCGCAGCACCGCCTGCGGGGGTTTTCTTTTGGGGCGCTGCCCCCGGCACGCGTGGCGCGCCTCCCCCGGAGTATTTTTGGAAAAGTGACAACCGGCCCAGTGTAGGCGAGAGTCGCCACACTTGAGGGTCTCCGCGCGCATGGGCCATATGCGCATGGACCATATGGGTTTCGGGCATGTCCACTGCGCCATCTGCGCTTGGTTCATGTCTGTGGCGGAAGGTGCCGTCGCTTCCAGTGTTCGTCAGGAGCCAGTCGTGTTAGCACCCAGAACGCACGCAGGCTCAGACCAGTCCTAACCTTGCTTGGCCGCTCCGAGTTGGTCCTGGTGTTGGTCACGGCCTCAGGGGCCTCAGGTGTTTGTGGCCTGCAGTTGCTGCCCTGTGTGGCCCGTGATGGTAGCCGTCACGATGCTGCCCTCGGCTTGTGGCGCGGCGAAGGTCACCTCGGTGAACTGCTCTGTGCGGCCCATATGCGGATTTTCCATCAGGATGTGATGGGTTTTACCCACCTGTGCTGCGAGATGGCTGTTCACCTGTTGATCGCCGATGGCGCGCAACCGGGCGGCGCGTTCTTTGATCACAGTGCCATTGACCTGATTTGGGATCTTCGCCGCAGGTGTGCCCTGGCGTTTGGAATAGGGGAACACATGCAGCCAGGTCAGATTGCAATCGGTGACGAGCTTCAGCGAGTTTTCGAAATGCGCCTCTGTTTCGGTTGGGAAACCGGCAATGATATCGGCGCCGAAGGTCATATCTGGACGCAGGCGCAGGGCCTCTTCGGTGAAGCGGATGGCGTCATCTCGCAGGTGGCGACGGGCCATGCGTTTGAGGATCAGATCGTCACCGTGCTGCAGTGACAGGTGCAGGTGCGGCATCAGTCGGGGTTCTGTTGCGATGGCCTGCATCAGATTTTCATCCACCTCGATCGAATCGATGGAGGAGATACGCAAACGGGGCAGATCGGTCACCAGTTTGAGGATCCGCATCACTAGGTCGCCAAGTTTGGGGGTGGCGGGCAGGTCAGCGCCCCAGGAGGTCAGATCAACGCCGGTCAGGACAACCTCATTGAAGCCTTTGTCGACCAACCGTTTGATCTGTTCGACCACCACTCCGGCGGGAACGGAGCGGGAATTGCCGCGCCCATAAGGGATGATGCAAAAGGTGCAGCGATGGTCGCAGCCGTTTTGGACCTGCACATAGGCGCGCGAGCGGGTGCCGAACCCGTCAATCAGGTGTCCTGCGGTTTCGGTGACCGACATGATGTCATCCACCTGCACCTTTTCCGTGGTGCCAATGAAATTGGGACCCTGGGCCAGCTGCTGCCAGGTCTGCGGCTGCATTTTCTCGGTGTTGCCAATGACCTGTGTCACCTCGTCCATATTGGCAAAGGTCTCTGGTTCGGTCTGGGCGGCGCAGCCTGTCACGATGATGGGGGAGTCCGGGTTTTCCCGGCGTAGTTTGCGAATCTCCTGGCGTGCTTTGCGGACTGCTTCGGCGGTCACTGCGCAGGTGTGTCGAGAACATTCTGAATTGTCCGGTGTAGGTAACATGCCAATTGTCCGCTTCAGTTAGTACCGCAGCAGCCCAAATCGGAACGAGCCGTAGGCGACTGGAGATTTGGGCTGCTGCGTTCGCACGCGTCGAAGCGG
>NZ_JAJDWC010000091.1 GCF_022825805.1 Phaeobacter sp. | reverse complement strand
AGCAATTCGCCGATGCGATCCTGAGATTCTTCCGCGAAACCATCCCCAAAGAGTGGAAAACATTCCGAGATCAGGTCTCAGACAACTTCAGGGTCATAACACACGAAAAATTTCGGGTTTTGGGGTGAGTGCGGTATAAACAAACCATGGCGCAGTATCGATTGGGGTTTCAGAAGGTGCGAGCAGCTGCCCAGTCTGTTCATAATGGTGCCGCATGGCACCTAGGAACATATCGGTCAGAACCGCACACTCTGCCGACGGGCCCAGCTCGATGTACTCCAACAAAAGCGGCTCGGTTGGGAGGATCCCGATCTCATCAACTGCATTGAGCAACCTGATTGTGCGGTCCGCCAAACTGCTGCCCTGAAACGCTTCGGCGTAGGGCGAGCGTACGTCGGAGATACCGACTTGCGGCAACAGTCGCGATAGATAATGTGCGCAATGAGAGCCAAATGAGGTCTGAATCCGCGTTTGCAGGATGTTGTTCAAAGCTCCGTTTTCCATCAGCCCCGCGACACGCCATCGGTCAATCAACTGCGCCGCAGCTGCAGCCAACTCCGGCCGTTCACCCGCTCGCGTTACTGCACTGCTCAGCCTGGCGAAATCACAGGCATCAAAACCGTCTCGCTCAACTCGGCCGGTTTGAACATTTACAAGGGTTGGTGGATAGGCCGCCGTTTGCTCATCGATGACGGGTAGCTCCGCCATGATCCTTCGGATCCGAGAATAGGCTTTGTTTTCTGAAACTAGGCCCAAATCCATTGCCGCCAGAAGGCCCAGGATCAGACTGCCGACATCCCACATGGTGATTTCGGCATTATTGAAGGAGCGGTCACCAATCTTTTTCCGAACCGTCCAAGCAAGACCCGTCGCATCCAACTCAGATGCCTCAAGATAGGTGTAGGCCAGCGCCGCATCCGCTTCCATATCTGCATCAAACACAGGAGAAACGGGCTGCAAGTCTGGATGAAGCAGAGCAGCGCGCGCCTGTGTGTAAAGCTCATACGCCGGATCGACAATCGGAGCCGGGCGGTTGATGCAAACACCCGATGACGGTGGCAAATTCGCCGTAATCTTTCCTGTGCTTTCAACACGATGAAGAAAAACCGCATCCGGGTGGCGCAGATCCGCGCGAGGCACCTCCTGTGAGCCTGTTTCAAGAACAGGCCCCTCGACAATGACCCCGTCCGGCGACACACCGGGCGAGCCGAGCCGATGCTCCGCCCCGTCACCGGTCTTCAAGATATAGCCACCCGTTTCAGACACGCCCTGAAAGCGGGCCAACTGAACGCAATCGACTTTCAACAGCTGTTCCGCCTGGCGGCGCAGGTTACGCGCTTCCGATTGTGTTCCGGGCAAATCGGGCAAAACAACAAAATGGCGCGAGTGGTTCGGCAGGTATCTGCAACACTGTTTGTAGGCCTCTCTCGGCAATGCAGACAAAAGGTAGTTGGACAACCGTGCGCGATTGATCGCCGCTGCAAGCCGTTGGCCAATGTCGTAGGATCGGGCCGGATCCACGGGCATGTCCGTCACATCGATGGCCAGAACAGCCCCCTCCCCAAGGTTCACAAACCGATCAGAGGTCATCAGTTCAGGCGCATCACGGAGCGGTATTTTTTCCTTTATCGGTAGCATGAGAACCGCAGCAGGGCCCAGCTCTGCACCACTGTCGGATGCCGCGGTTGCATCATAGATCACCGACGTCACCCCACCGGCACGAAGCCCGTCCTGCCGCAATTCTCCGGATATTGCACCGGTCGACACAGTTGAAAAATGGCTGACCTGGCTATCCCTCGCCACTGTTGTTGACAGGCGGGATGTTGACAGGGACAGCGCGATCGCTTGTCGCAGCTCCCACAACTGGCGCGCCTTGAAATACCCAGTCTGATCCAAAATCCCCGCGGCCCGCGGGATCAGCTCCAAAAACGCGCGATTTTCGGAAGACAGATCATCCAATAGTGCAAGAACCGGCTGCCCTGGCTTTGCGCCACCAGCCACAAAAGGATCAAAATCCAACTCAATCGACAGAGCGATGCCCTGTGAGAGAAACGCAAAGATCAACGATCCCAAGGCGTTTTCAGAGAGTGCAGGATGAACCCCAGTCAGCATCACCGAAAACGACCTGATCGATTTGCCATCATTCGATGTCAAATTCTGCTGGGAGAGCCCTTGCGCCAGCGCTGGCACCCCCATGGTTGACCAGGCTGTTCCGGCCAACCCGCCGGACGCCAGATTGAGAAAATCACGTCGTTTCACAATTGGTGATCCTGTACCGCTCTGCCCCGCATTCAAGGCATTAACCTTGACTCTCGGCGACCTAATCCTCGCCTTGAAATACCATTAGGGTTTTGTTAAAACCTTAACGAGTTGCTGCAGGGGCGAAAAGGTCTCTGCGACAGCTGTTGGCGAAAATCGCCTGCCCCCCAGACTGTGAATGAAGTTCCGCGTTTATTTTAACGGGTTGGCAAGTGATGACCAAACACATGAACAATCGGCCGACGCCAGGGCCACGCGAAATCGGGGGATCTAGCCACCGACCCTCTTCGCGTCAGCATCGTGGTTTTCCCACCGAAATCCTGCCGGCTGAATTCACAGAATCGACCGACGCCCAAAAACAAATTTTCAAAGCGGATGGACCGGTTCGGCCCCTGCTGGCGTTTTTGGTGTTCATTTTTCTGGTGTTCACCACGCTTGCCGCGCTTTTTGCGCTGACCCAAAACGTACTGGCTGAATTCAAACTTGCCCGGACGCTGTTTCAGGAAACAGAACCGAAGGACAACATCAGCCAAGGTCTGCGGCGTTTTCTCCCCCAGGGGGACCGCCTGGAGGGTGAGGGCGGCAATGACTTTCTGAATGCTGACCCACATGATGGCCATGATCACAGCCATGACTGGGTTGGCGGCCACAACCCCAATTGCAACAGCGCGGGGATCGACGGCCGTACTCAGAACACCGGTCCCTCCCGTCTCTACGCATTTGTGTCCTCTGATCTGGAAGATGTCCCAAACGCCATCAACAGAACCTGTGATGTCATCAACGTATTTGTCCCGGAGTGGTGTCGAGAACATTCTGAATTGTCCGGTGTAGGTAACATGCCAATTGTCCGCTTCAGTTAGTACCGCAGCAGCCCAAATCGGAACGAGCCGTAGGCGACTGGAGATTTGGGCTGCTGCGTTCGCACGCGTCGAAGCGGG
>NZ_JAJDWC010000123.1 GCF_022825805.1 Phaeobacter sp. | reverse complement strand
CCAATCGCGCTCGACCCAAAGGTGTCAGTCTGGCATTGCTGTGAATGTTCATTCGATCCCTCCGAATAGGGTTGGTGCTTGGTAACTCCAACCAACTCGGTCTGGATCGAATGGACAACCTGTTGAAAGCTCACATCTAGGCACAATTGTTCGGTCGCGGTGAAATTGGTTGTCGGATAAATGACCGGTGCCATTGGCGCAGCTCCTCCTGTGCTGGGTCCCGCCGCCTTTGCTGGATGGCCAAATTGGGCCATGGGAAAAACGGGCAGGCTGCAAATTTCTGGGGTCAACACCCCGCAGGTCAAGCTTTGGCGTGTTTTGAGAGTCGCGTCAAAGGAATTTGATCAAATATCTTTTCGTCTGTTTCCGCGGCATTGGCTGATCCCGGAAGGCAAACCAGAAATGCAAAAAGGCCGCTCCGAAGAGCGACCCTTTGCTATCCAAATGGAGCGGGCGAGGCGATTCGAACGCCCGACCCTAACCTTGGCAAGGTTATGCTCTACCCCTGAGCTACGCCCGCGCTGCCATTCGGTATCGCGGTGTTTAGAAAATTGCGCCGCCCCCTGCAAGCGGAAAATGAGGGGAAATTCAGTCCTCTGCAAAAAAAGGCGGATCCTCTGTCGGCTCACCGTTTGGATTGCTGGTTGGATCACAGGTTGGATGACTGTCCGCATCACTGTTCAAATCACTGGTCTGATCGATCGGATGGCCGGCACTTGCGGCGAGCCTGATCTGGGCTGCGGTCGTGGGGGCTGCTGAAATGAACTCCGACGCGCTGCAAGGCGGCAGGTCCAGCGCCCGGATCAGCTGCGCATCTTTGCGCCCTTCGAGGATCAGCAACCCCTCTTTGGCCAGCACATCGCGGGTGCCATGCCCTCCATCAGAACGGATCCGCCGCATAAAATCCTTCTGATTTGCCACGGCCTCCACCACATCGCGTGGGATCGGATGGCGGGGCAGGGCGCGAAACAATTGCGCCATACGCGCATTGCCGCTGTCGCCCGCAAAGATTTGCTTCACCGTGGTTTCTGGCAGCGTCCGCCAGAAATTGGCCGGGTAGGGCTCATCCTGCAGCAGCCAGAGGATATGCTGAAACCCCTCCGCCGAGATGGAGCGTTTGGCATCCTTGTTCTGGCCCTGGGTCAGATATGCGGGCCGAGCCACGATCAGACCCAGAAAACAGCGCGCGCGCGGTTCATCTGCCGCCACCAGAACGCAAGGGTGATCCACCGCTTCGGTCGGGATCATCCAATTGCTGCCCATGGTGTGTTTGATGTCCACGTCGCGCCCCAGGATTTCGGTGTCCAGCCGTCCTTTTGGCAATCGCAGCAGCGCCCGCAGTTCGATTTCGACGCGGGTGCCGATGTATGTTTTTTCGGTTTTCTCCAGATCCTCATAGGCCCGCCGCCCGGTTTTGGCCGTCAGGATCACCGCATCAATGCAGTCGCGCAGCATCTGCGGGAATTGGCGCTTCAACTCCAGCGCGCCGCCTGCGCGGTGCTGGATGTCACGGGCCAGCGCCGACAGCAGATCGTGATCGCTGTGGCCCGGGGTGATGCGGCTGGGGGGAAGTTTCTGTTTCACATCAGATCCTGTGGCAACCGCGATGGCGGATGTGAGTATTTTTGGAAAGATGACAGATGCGGAGAGGATAGACGCGGATATGGTGGGCTGAGTGACGGACCGTCAGAGCGGATCACCTGCGCCCCATGGCATTGCGCAGTTGGAGACCTTTGCGGTGCCGTGATCGTGGCCATGGTAGGGGACAGGCTAAAGGGCCGCGACGCACCGTGATATGCTGACGCGGTGATCAGCGGTTTCCTCCACCGCCGCCTGCTGTCACCACCCGCAGGCTGGGGCGTACGATGGCCTGACGGATCTGGCGGGCAACCGCCTCGGCCACCGGCGGTGGGAAGGCATTGCCGACCTGGCGATAAGCGTTGGTCTTGGCGCCGGTGAAATGCCAGTCATCCGGAAACCCCTGGATCCGCGCGACCATCCGCACGGTCAGCCGCGGCATGTCGTTGTGAAACGGATCTGGCGCCTCGGGTGCGATGGTGCGTCCCTCGACGCCCAAAGCGGCCCAGGCGCGGCGCGCCCGCGTCGGGCCCAGGTCCGGCCCGCCGTGTTTTTTTGACCCGCCCACGATGGTGGGGGCAATCTCATCAGCCTTGGCAGCCCAATCCTGCGCACCGCGCCAGCCGCGTTCTTGCATCAGATCCAGCAGGGTTTCGCCCACGGTTGGCGGGTTGTGCGGCAAGGGATCCGGCCAGGCGAATTGGTCCGAGAACTCCCGCCGTAGTGCCACGATGGCCACGCGCGGGCGCAGCTGGGGCACGCCGAAATCCGAGGCATTCAGCAGCCGCCAGTCGGTATCATAGCCGAGTTTCGACAGCTGTTTTTTCAGCTTCTCCCGGTAGTCATGAAACACCGCGTCGAGGAAGCCGCGCACATTTTCGATCATCACCGCGCGCGGGCGTGTGGCGGCGACGATTTCGATGGCGTCATCAAACAGATTGCGTTCGTCTTTTTCACCAAGCTGTTTGCCTGCAACAGAAAAAGGCGGGCAAGGTAGGCCGCCGGCCAATAGGTCGATGCCATGGTAATCGCCCGCTTTGTCCTTGAAATCGCGCACATCCTCTTCGAGCACGCGCCATTGCGGACGGTTGTGGCGCAGAGTAGCGCAGCAATGTTTGTCGATTTCCACCAAAGCGCCGTGCTCAAAACCAGCGCGTTCCAGGCCCAAGGCCTGTCCGCCAGCACCTGCGCAGAGTTCAACCGATGTCAGCATCCTGCTCCTAGACCTGTGTTGCGCTGCCGCGGCAGCCGTTCCCGCTCTGTTCTGGCCCAGTTTTAGGCGGTGAAACGATTCCGCGCAACTGGCTGCTGCGGCTTATCCACATACAAAAAAACCGCCGACGCAGCAGCGTCCAGCGGTCTTTTGTCAAATGGAGCGGGCGAGGCGATTCGAACGCCCGACCCTAACCTTGGCAAGGTTATGCTCTACCCCTGAGCTACGCCCGCGCTGCCATTTGTGCGGTGTGTTTAGGCCGTGAGGGTGGGGGCTGCAAGGGAAAAACGCAAAGGAATCGGCAAAAATTTGCCCTCACAGCGAATTGACAGACGGAATAGCCGACACCGGACGTTTCAGAGGTATGATGGAGGTGCGGAGCGGCTGGCGTGCAGGCGCAAGACAGGAACGCGCGATGGTCCTCCGAACGGCGGGAAAGACCCGCAGACTGAAAGGGAGCGGAAAGATGACAACATTAAGCGAACCCCTGCGGACGCGGATGCTGCGGATTTTGAACCGCCGGTTGGAGCTGTTGCGGATCACCAGTCTGGTTGTGGCGATGGGCGGTGCAGTGGCGGGCCAGACCATGGCCGTGGGCGCGGATGCACTGGCAGCAGAAGATCGCCCAGTCAAAGCGCCCTGGTTCTGGGCCTGCGACAGCGAAAAGACCGCCCTGCTATAGATCGCCTTTGTAAACGGCCTTCTGGCGCTGGCAGGGGTATCCCTCAGGGCGCCCTGCAGAGTGCCTGTATTGAGCGTGCCTGTATTGAGGGCGCTATTATTGAAGGTGCTGTTGTTGAAGGTGCTATGGGAGCGCTTTTTGTAAGCGCTTGTAACCCGAGCGATTTGAAGCTCACTTCGCCTTTTGCTGCTTTTTGCGCACAACAGCGCGGTTGGCTGTGATCTGCCTCCAACGCAGTCTCGCGCATCATATTGTGCACGACATTCAACCAAAGAACCGCGGGGAGGGGACCGCCCCCCAACACTGTTGGAGAGCGGAGATAGCTTGGTAAACGGCTGTTATTCCAGCTCGATCAGCAGGTCTTTGGCGTCGATCTGACCGCCAGCCTGCACATGAACCGCTTTCACCACAGCGTCGCGTTCCACATGGATGCCGGTTTCCATCTTCATCGCTTCGATGGTCAGCAGCATGTCACCTTCGTGAACCTGCTGTCCGACAGTCACCGCGACCGAGGCCACAACACCGGGCATCGGCGCGCCGATGTGGTTGGGGTTGCCCTGTTCCGCCTTCGGGTTGGCCTGGGTGCTGGCCTTGACCAGACGGTTTGGCACGCGGATCACACGGGGCTGACCGTTCAGTTCAAAGAAGACTTTGACCTCGCCTTTGTCATCGGTTTCACCAATGGCCTGCAGGCGGATTTCCAGCGTCTTGCCGGGGTCAATCTCGGCCGCGATCTGCTCGCCCGGCTCCATCCCGTAAAAGAAGGTCCGCGTTGGCAGGGTGCGGACCGGGCCATAGGTCCGGTGGCGGCCCATGTAATCCAGGAACACCTTGGGATACATCAGATAGCCGTTGAGATCCTCGTTATCGACCTTGAAACCTTCCAGCTCCTTGGAGAGATCGGCGCGCACCGCTTCCAGATCGACGGGTTCCAGATGGGCACCAGGGCGGGCGGTGTTGGGCGCATCACCCTTCAGCACCTTCGAGACGATCCCTTCAGGGAAACCACCCGGAGGCTGACCCAGGTTGCCGCGCATCATGTCGACGACAGAGTCGGGGAAGGCCACATCGGTCTTCGGATCCTCGACTTCGGCGCGGCTCAGGCCCTGGCTGACCATCATCAGGGCCATATCGCCGACCACTTTAGAGGATGGGGTCACCTTCACGATGTCACCGAACATCTGGTTCACATCGGCATAGGTCTGCGCCACGTCGGACCATTTTTCCTCCAGACCCAGGGACCGGGCCTGCGCCTTGAGGTTGGTGAACTGCCCGCCGGGCATTTCGTGCAGATACACCTCAGAGGCCGGGGCGGCGAGGCCGCTTTCGAAGGCCACATATTGGCCGCGCACCTGTTCCCAATAGTCAGAGATTTCGCGGACCGCCGCGATATCAATGCCGGTGTCACGATCGGTGTTGCGCAGGGCTTCGACGATGGAGCCCAGGCATGGCTGCGATGTGCCACCGGAGAAGGCGTCCATGGCCGCATCGACCGCGTCGACGCCCGCATCCGCTGCTGCCAGAATGGTCGCACCCGCCACACCA
This sequence comes from Phaeobacter sp., assembly GCF_022825805.1. Lineage (GTDB taxonomy): Bacteria > Pseudomonadota > Alphaproteobacteria > Rhodobacterales > Rhodobacteraceae > Phaeobacter. The sequence goes on along the minus strand of NZ_JAJDWC010000123.1, from coordinate 31,891 downwards.
GAGGTGTCATGGGTGTGGAAGTGGACGGGCAGGCCGACCTCTTCCTTCAGCGCCTTGACCAGCTGGCGCGCTGCCGCAGGTTTCAGCAGACCGGCCATGTCTTTCAGACCCAGAACATGGGCGCCAGCCGCTTCCAGATCTTTGGCCATGCCGACATAGTACTTCAGGTCATATTTGGACCGTGCCGGATCCAGAATGTCACCGGTGTAGCAGATGGTGCCTTCACAGACCTTGCCGCTTTCCACCACCGCATCCATGGCGACGCGCATGTTTTCCACCCAGTTGAGGCTGTCAAAGACGCGGAACACGTCGACACCGGTCTCGGCCGCTTGGCGCACGAATTCCTGCACCACATTGTCCGGGTAGTTGGTGTAGCCAACCCCGTTGGAGGCCCGCAACAGCATCTGGGTCATCAGGTTTGGCATCGCATCGCGCAAATCGCGCAGACGCTGCCAGGGGCATTCCTGCAAGAAGCGGTAGGCCACGTCAAAGGTCGCGCCACCCCAGCATTCAACCGAGAACAGCTGGTTGAGGTTCTGCGCATAGGCGGGGGCCACTTTGATCATGTCGATCGACCGCATCCGGGTCGCCAGCAGCGACTGGTGGCCATCGCGCATGGTGGTGTCCGTGAGTAGCAGCTGCCGCTGCGCCTTCATCCAGTCAGCAACCGCTTGCGCGCCCTTCTGCTCCAGCAGGTTGCGGGTGCCATAGGGCTGATTGCCTGGCTCGACCTTCGGCGCGCGGGGCGCTTTCACTTCCGCGGCGGGTTTGGCGCGGCCCTCTGTTTCGGGGTGCCCGTTCACGGTGATGTCGGCGATATAGGTAAGAACCTTGGTGCCGCGGTCCTTGCGCTTGGCAAATTGGAACAGGTCGGGCGTCTCGTCGATGAATTTGGTGGTGTATTCATTCGACAAGAACGTCGGGTGCTTCAGCAGGTTTTCCACAAAAGCGATGTTGGTCGACACGCCACGAACTCGGAATTCGCGCAGCGCGCGGTCCATGCGGGCAATCGCCTTTTCCGGCGTCTGCGCCCAGGCGGTGACCTTGGTCAGGAGCGAGTCGTAGTAGCGGGTGATCACGCCGCCTGCATAGGCGGTGCCGCCATCCAGACGAATGCCCATGCCGGTGGCAGAGCGATAGGCGGTGATGCGGCCATAGTCGGGGATGAAGTTGTTCAGCGGATCCTCAGTCGTGACCCGGGTCTGCAGCGCGTGACCATTCAGGCGGATTTCACCCTGGTTTGCCTTGCCGGTGGCTTCGGCGATGGATTTGCCTTCAGCGATCAGGATCTGCGCTTGCACGATGTCGATGCCGGTGACCTCTTCGGTCACGGTGTGTTCGACCTGAACCCGCGGGTTCACTTCGATGAAGTAGAATTTGCCGTCGTTCATATCCATCAGGAATTCGACGGTGCCTGCGCATTCATAGTTCACATGCTGGCAGATCTTGCGACCCAGATCACACAGCTCGGTGCGCTGCTCTTCGCTCAGGTAAGGGGCAGGGGCGCGCTCCACCACTTTCTGGTTGCGGCGCTGAACCGAACAATCGCGCTCATAGAGGTGATAGATCTCGCCGTGCTTGTCGCCCAGGATCTGCACCTCGACGTGGCGGGCGCGGGTGATCATCTTCTCCAAATAACCCTCGCCGTTGCCAAAGGCGGCTTCCGCTTCGCGGCGGCCTTCCAGCACCTTCTCTTCCAACTCGTCCGCGCCGTGGATCGGGCGCATGCCGCGCCCGCCGCCACCCCAGGACGCTTTCAGCATCAAGGGATAGCCGATCTCTGCCGCTTCCTTGCGGATCGCGTCCATATCGTCGCCCAGCACCTCGGTGGCGGGGATGACCGGCACGCCAGCAGCAATCGCGACCTTACGGGCCGAGGCCTTGTCGCCAAGCGCGCGCATGGTTTCGGCCTTGGGCCCGATGAAGGTGATGCCGTTGCGCGAACAGGCGTCCACGAAATCGGGGTTCTCCGACAGCAGGCCGTAACCGGGATGGATCGCATCCGCGCCGCTTTCCTTGGCGACACGGATGATCTCGTCGATCGACAGATAGGCCGCCACCGGCCCCATGCCTTCGCCAATGCGATAGGCTTCGTCCGCCTTGAACCTGTGCAAGCCCAGCTTATCCTCTTCCGCATAGACGGCGACTGTTCGTTTCCCCATCTCGTTGGCGGCCCGCATGACGCGGATGGCGATTTCGCCGCGGTTGGCGATCAGGATTTTCTTGAAGTCGGTCATGGCTTCCTCGAGGTCGTGCTGATTGGCTCTGTGGTAGGTCCGAATTGCGGACTGGTATAGACGTAGTTTTGGGTATGACCAGCGTGATAGCGCTGACCTGACGCCTGATTGCGCCATATTTTTGGTTTATGGCGGTGAATTTGGGTCCGTTTCGGTCCTATATGTCGCGGATCGCGACGCAAATGGCGCAAGTGGCTGCGGCTTGGGCAGGGTGCCCAGCGACTCTGCGCCCATCTGGCCCATATTGGCCAGCATGTCTTTTTTCAGAATATCGATGAAATGATCCAGGCCGCGCGCCCCCAAAGCCGCCAGCGCCAGATGAAAGCCGCGCGCCATCATCACATAGTCCGCCCCCAGCGCCAGTGCGCGCAAAACATCCAGCCCGCTTTCCACGCCGGTGTCAAAAATCAGCGGCAGGCGGGTCTGGGCGCGGATCTGCGGCAGCACGTCGATGGCCGCGGGGGCGGCATCGAACTGGCGCCCGGCGTGGCTCGACACCCAGATTGCATCCACGCCCGCGGCCTCCAGCCCCGCGATATCTTCGCAGCGCAACACCCCCTTCACGATCAACCGGCCGTCCCAGTGATCGCGGAGCCAGGCAAGATAGGCCCAGTCCGGTGATGTGCGCAGCAGGTAGCCAACATGCGCGGTGGAGGACAGGCTGCCGGATTGGGCGGTCACGTATTTGTCCAACGTGCGCATATGCGGCATACCACGTCGCGCCGTTGCCAGCGCCCAGGCAGGACGCAGAGCGACCTGTGCCAACAGCCGGGGTGTCAGGCGCGGCGGCTGCGTCAGCCCGGAGCGCTGCAACCGCTCACGGCGCGAGGCCACGGGAACATCGGCGGTCAGCACCAATCCCATGAACCCGGCATCCTTGGCGCGTTGCAACATATCCAGCCGGATCTGCGGATCTTTTGGCGGGTAAAGCTGAAACCAGGGATTGGCCCCCAGATGCGGCGCCAGATCCTCTGGCGACTGGCTCGCAACGGTCGACAGGCAATAGGGGATCCCATGTGCTGCAGCGCAGCGGGCCAGGTGACCCTCGGCATCCGGCCAAATCAGCCCCGACATGCCCACAGGGGCGATGCCAAAGGGCAGGGGGCGCGACTGCCCGAACAGGGAAACAGACAGGTCAGGATCCTGCTCGCCATGCAGAATGGAGGGCGAAAACCCGATCTGATCCAGCGCTGCACGGTTGCGGCCATAGCTGGTCTCGGGGCCGGTGCCACTGTCGAGATACTCCCAGACAAAGCGCGGAAGACGGCGCTTGGCGCGCGCGCGAAGGTCGCTCAGAGCAGGGTAGCGCAGGTGCAAATCCATGGCGCGCATTTGTTGCTGCTCTGCAGAAAAAGTCTAGGGGGAGTTTGGCAATGCAACAATTTTGTAACGATTTGTGCCCGGCCTGTTCTTGTCCCGCGTTGGCGCAACCCGTTTCCGCGTGCACCGCGAATGGCTGTCGATGGCCATCAATTGGCCACCGCAGCCAGCGTCGCTCAGGCCGCGTCGGAGGCCCCGGGGCGTCGCTCTTCTGTCTGGTCTGATTTGCGCTCCGCCTGGGGCTGGCTGGCTGCCTTGGGCTCTGCGCCGTCGCGGGCTCCCATATCATGCGCCGCAGTGTGCGTCGTGTCATGTGCCATCCCATCGGGTGCCCCATCATTCCCGGCATCCTCCGTTGCATCCGGGCTGTTGTCGTCGCGCGCCCGAACACTCAGATTGCCGCCGCCCGCCACAAACACCTGGTTGCGGCCGCGCGCCTTGGCCTCGTAGAGGGCTTCGTCAGCGGTGCGCAAGAGATCCTGCGGCATGGTTCCATGGGACGGATAATGGGCGACACCCACCGAAATGGTGATCCGCGGCAGGGTGCGTTCGCCATAACGCACAGTGATGTCTTCGATCTGCTGGCGCAGCAGCTCTGCCCGGGTCAGGGCGTCCTGCGGCGAGATATCCGGCAAAATCAGGGTGAACTCTTCACCGCCGGGGCGGCAAGCCACCTCATCCCCATCGCAAATCTGGCTCATCGCGGCGCCCACGGCGCGCAGCACCATATCGCCTGCGTCATGGCCGTGGTTGTCGTTGAATTTCTTGAAGTGATCGACATCCACCGCCACGATGCTCAACCGGCTGCCCGTGACGCGGCAGCGATCAATGCCACGGCGCAAGCTGTCGGTCATATGGCGGCGGTTATAAAGCCCGGTGAGAGGGTCGCGCACCGACTGATCATGCAGCTGATCGCGCATTTTTACATTGGAAATGGCCATGCTGACCTGCTCGGCGCACATCCGGGCCAGTTTCTTGTTCAGCGTAAAGGTCTCGCAATCGGCCGAATGGGCGCGCAGATGCATCAGGCCGATGGTCTCGCCATGGGCCAGGATCGGAAAGCAGAAATACGGGCGGCCATCATGGGGTTCGGCATGTTCGCAGACAAACGTCACTTCGCTGCTGCCAAATTCATAGATCCGCCCCCGCCGCAGACCCCAGCAACTGTCGGGGTGGATGTTGTCCTTGTGGTCGCCACCATTCCAGCTGATACAGCCATCCAGCACGTCGCGGGAGTTGGAATAGACATATATACTGCCCTCGGCGCTGGGCAGGATATGGGTCATGAACCGCGCCACCATGTCAAACAGCTCATCCAGAGAGCGGCTGGATTGCAGCCATTCATTCAACTCCCCCAGCAGTTTGACCTCTCGCGCCAGACGCAGCTGTTCATCCAGAATATTGCGCTCCTGCCGGGTCTTGCGGCTCAGGGCGTGAAATTGCTGGCGGTTGGTTTTGTAGATCACAAAGGCCACGGCCCCCATTGCCAACACGGCCAGGGCGCTGAGCCCGCCCAGCAGCATCCGCACCCGGAAAATGAAGGTGCTGCGCATCTCGGTGACATCGGTGTAGAATTCCACCGCGCCAACCACACGCCCATTGTCGGAAATCGGGGTGTAGATTTCCACCACACGGTGGATCAACGCATGTTCCACATTGGTGGAATGCAACACCAGCCCGTCAATTTCGGACGCGGTTTTTTCCACCTGCTTGACGTAGGTTATCCCCTGGAGGACCTGGCTGGAGAAATACTGGCTCGTATTGGTGGTGCCGACATCTTCGGTGCGCGTCGACCAGAACACCATGCCGGTTTCATCCAGCAGTTTCAGGCGGTACACATCAGAGGCCTCGGGCATCAGCTCCAGATATTCGGCATCATGTTCATCGACATAGCCGCTGGAAAACGTCGCCTCCGCATTGCTCAGATGCAGCACCACACGCCTGCGCCACAGTTCGGCCTGCTTGCGGATATCGGCCTCCAGCATCGCATCAACAATAGGCGGCGGCAGGCGGTAGACGCCCCAGATCGCACCAAAGGTCAGCGTGACAAGCATCAACGCCACACCGATCCATTTCAGTTTTTGAACAATCCGGGTCTTTTCGGTGGGGGTCATGGCGCGCACTACATAATACAGAGCGCTCAGATTTGCGTCACAGGCCTTGCTGGGATCTTAACAGGGGTGAGGTGGCGGCTCTGAAAATGACTAAATTTTGTGCCAAACAGGGAATTTCCCGCGAACAGGTCGTGAACAAAGCCTTCCCCTTTGCGCCAATCCGTCCTACTTTGCCGGCATGAGCAGTTTTGACGATATCGACCCCTTTGAGGGGATTTCCCTGTCCGCGCGGGCGATGGCGGCCCGGCCTATGCCCTATCTCGATGGGTTGAACCCCGCGCAGCGCGAGGCGGTGGAATGTCTGCAGGGTCCGGTGCTGATGCTGGCGGGCGCAGGCACCGGCAAGACCAAGGCGCTGACCGCGCGCATTGTGCATCTGCTGACCACCGGGTCGGCCAAGCCCAATGAAATCCTCGCCGTGACCTTCACCAACAAGGCCGCGCGCGAGATGAAAGAGCGCGTGGGCGCCATGCTGGGCCAGGCGATCGAGGGCGTGCCGTGGCTCGGCACTTTCCATTCGATCTGTGTGAAACTGCTGCGCCGTCACGCCGAACTCGTCGGGCTGAAATCCAACTTCACCATTCTGGACACCGATGATCAGATTCGCCTGCTCAAACAGCTGATCAAAGCCGAAGGCATCGATGACAAACGTTGGCCCGCTCGGATGCTGGCCGGGATCATCGACGATTGGAAAAACCGCGCGCTCAGCCCTTCAAAGGTGCCGGTGGCCGATGCCAGCGCCTACAACCACCGTGGTGTTGATTTCTACGCGCAATATCAGGCCCGCCTGCTGGAGCTGAACGCGGTCGATTTTGGCGACCTGTTGTTGCATATGGTCACCATCTTTCAGGACAATCCCGATGTGCTGGGCCAGTATCAGCGCTGGTTCCGCTACATCATGGTGGACGAATATCAGGACACCAACGTCGCCCAGTATCTGTGGCTCCGCTTGCTCGCAGGCGGACATAAAAACATCTGCTGCGTGGGGGATGATGACCAGTCGATCTACGGCTGGCGCGGCGCAGAGGTGGGCAATATCCTGCGCTTTGAAAAGGATTTTCCCGGCGCCATGGTGGTCCGGCTGGAGCAGAATTACCGCTCGACCGAACATATCCTCAGTGCTGCATCCGGGGTGATTCGGGGCAATTCTGATCGTCTGGGCAAAGAGCTGTGGACCGAGGCGCAGGGCGGCGAAAAGGTCCGCCTGATCGGCCATTGGGACGGCGAAGAAGAAGCCCGCTGGATCGGCGAAGAAATCGAAGCCATGCAGCGCGGCACCCGTGGGCTGGATCCGCTGGACCTGAACAAAATGGCGATTCTCGTGCGCGCCTCGCATCAGATGCGCGCTTTCGAAGACCGCTTCCTGACCATCGGCCTGCCTTATCGCGTCATCGGCGGGCCACGCTTTTACGAACGGCTCGAGATTCGCGATGCCATGGCCTATTTCCGTCTGGTGGTCTCCGCCGATGATGACCTGGCCTTTGAACGCATCGTCAACACCCCCAAACGCGGCCTTGGCGACAAGGCGCAGCAGACCATCCAGACCATGGCCCGCGCCAACGGCGTGTCCTTGGTCGAAGGTGCGCGGCTGGCGGTGGAAACCGGCCAGATCAAGGGCAAAGGGGCCAAGGCGCTGCGCCAGCTCTGCGAGGATCTGATGCGCTGGGGGCGTCTGGCCGGGGAAGGTGACATCACCCATATGGATCTGGCGGAAATCATCCTCGATGAAGCCGGCTACACCACCATGTGGCAAAACGACAAAACCCCCGAGGCACCGGGCCGCCTGGAAAACCTCAAGGAATTGGTCAAGGCGCTGGAGGCCTTTGAAAACCTGCAGGGGTTCCTCGAACACGTCAGCCTGATCATGGACAACGACAAACAGGACGCCATGCAGAAAGTGTCGATCATGACCCTGCATGCCGCCAAAGGTCTGGAGTTTCCTGCGGTCTTCCTGCCGGGGTGGGAGGATGGGCTGTTTCCCTCGCAGCGCTCCATGGATGAAAGCGGCCTGAAGGGTCTGGAGGAAGAACGCAGGCTTGCCTACGTCGGGATCACCCGTGCCGAGGAAATCTGCACCATTTCCTTTGCGGGCAACCGGCGTGTCTTTGGCCAGTGGCAATCGCAGCTGCCCTCTCGCTTCATTGACGAACTCCCCGAAGAACACGTGGACGTGCTGACGCCACCTGGCCTTTATGGCGGTGGCTATGGCGCTGCCGCCCCCGCATCGAGCAGCTTTGGTGGCGGGTCTGGCCGCGCCAGCATCGAAGAGCGTATGGCCGCGGTCGATGGCTATAATTCGCCGGGCTGGAAACGGATGCAGACCCGCGTTGGCGAACGTGGCCTGTCGCAACCTCGCGAAAGCCGCTCCTCTGTCATCGATATCACCGCCACCTCAAGCTTCATGGAGGGTGAACGGGTGTTCCATCAGAAATTTGGCTACGGCGCCATCATTGGGATCGAAGGCGACAAGCTGGAGGTCGATTTCGAAAAGGCGGGCGTTAAGAAAGTGGTGGCCAAATTTGTCAAAGCGGCGACCGCGGCGGATGACGTCCCGTTTTGAGCGTCCCTGCTGACTGAGCGCGCCTGCTGAGCCGATCTCTCGCTGAACCGACCGATTGATCCGGTCGGTTCGGATCAGTCATTTGCGGACCCCCGGCGTTTTGATCGTTCCGGTTTTGACCACCCTGATTCTGGTGCCAGCTGCGATTCAGGCCGTGTTTTAGGGCTGTGCTTTACGGGGATGTGTCAGAGTGGCGTGGTCTGATTGGCCGTACGCAACGCCAGAATCATCCTTCCCCTGATCGCTCTGGTCTTTTTGTCTGGCCTTTCCGCCTGGCGCATCCATTTGGGCAATCCACGCGGATAGGCGTCACGTTGCGCAGGCGTGCTGCCTTATTCCCGGCAAAAGCTTCGAACATCAGCGCATGATTCTTGGTCAGCCCATACTGCTTGGTCAGCCGATGACACCAGCCGATGACACCATCACAGGCTCATCAAACGAAAAAAAACGACGACACCCAGGGAGGAGGGGGTGCCGTCGTTCTTTGCAACACCGCACAATAGGGAGGAGAACGTGCAGTGTGTTCAGTCCGATCTTTCGACCGGTATAGGGTGCGGTGACATCAGGGAGGAGGAGGATGTCACCGCAATCGCAGACCCTCTAGGGAGGAGGTGAGGGTCTGAAGCGAATTAGGTGTTGCCGTATGCGGCTTCGTAAGCGACCGAGCGCAGCTGGGCGCGGCTTAGGCCAAGGTCAGCCAGTTCGCGGCTGGACAGCGCGGACAGTTCGGTCATGGTCTCGCGATACAGGCGATACCGGGAGATCTTGCCCCGCAGTTCGTCCAGGGCGGCACGCAGGCTAAAGCTCAGCGTGCCTTTGCGGGATGTGACTGTGTCAACAGCGGCCATCGGTGATGTGTCCTTTTGGTTTTGCGCCGACCGTCTTGGCCGGTGTTGGAGGATAGATAGCAATTTGCTGCGCACGCACAATCCCTCACGGGGTCAACTCCGGTATGCACAAAATGCATGGGTCTTGCGATTGTTTGCCGCTAACTCCGCCCTAGGTATGCGAATACCGCCAAAAATAGCCTAAAACTGTTGCATGTTGTGCGTATAGTGATCAGCGCCGCCGCAATTTTGGGCACCCTGTGTACGGCAGTGATATTGCACCTGCAGCAGCCCCTCCGTGTCAAAAGCGCCGGGAGCTGCCCATTTTGGGGCTGCGGGCCTTGGGTCATCCCTGCACTAGGGCTATATGCAGGGGGCAACACTGGAGGCCGTTCATGACCACAACCAAAGAAGACATCATCGCCGCGCTGGAGCGTCTGCAATTGCCCGATGGCGGCAGCCTGGTCTCCCGCGATATGCTGCGGGCGCTGACCATCACAGCGGGCCGGGTGAGCTTTGTGATCGAGGCGCCGACGCCGGAAATCGCCAGCCAGATGGAGCCTTTGCGCCGCGCGGCAGAGGCCGCTGTCATGGCGCTGGATGGTGTCGAGACAGTGACCGCTGCGCTCACGGCACATGCCGCGGCCCCCTCCAAACCAGCCCCCAGTCTGAAGGTCGGCGGCCATCCCAAACCGCAGCAAGGCCCGATCAAACCCGCGGGCGTGCAGCGCATCCTGGCGGTTGGCTCCGGCAAGGGCGGGGTGGGCAAATCCACCGTCAGCGCCAACCTCGCCGTGGCACTCGCCAAACAGGGGCGCAAGGTCGGCCTGCTGGATGCGGATATCTATGGCCCCAGCCAACCCCGCATGATGGGTGCATCTGGCCGCCCGGCCAGCCCGGATGGCAAGATCATCGAACCGCTCCACGCCCATGGCGTCACTCTGATGTCCATCGGTTTCATGGTCGAAGAGGACAAGGCCGTGGTCTGGCGTGGTCCCATGTTGATGGGTGCGCTGCAACAGATGTTGGGGCAGGTGAACTGGGGCGAGTTGGACGTCCTGATCGTGGACCTGCCACCGGGCACCGGGGATGTGCAGCTCACGCTCTGCACCAAATCTGAATTGACCGGCGCCATCGTGGTCTCCACCCCGCAGGATGTTGCGCTGCTGGATGCGCGCAAGGCGCTGGACATGTTTGCAACGCTGAAAACCCCAGTGCTGGGCCTGATCGAAAATATGTCCTTCTTCGTCTGCCCCGATTGTGGTGGTGAGCATCAGATCTTTGGTCAGGGTGGCGTCGCGGCAGAGGCTGATCGCCTTGGCGTGCCTCTGCTTGGGGCGCTGCCCATCGATCTGGAGACCCGGATTGCCGGGGACGCGGGCACACCGATTGCTGCTGGCGACAGCCCGATGGCGCAGGCCTATGCCCAGATCGCAGAGGGTCTGGTGCGCGGTGGCATGGCCTGAGCCGCGCGCATATCTTGACCAACATCTCTTGATCAACCGTGGCGGCGGGCTGTCCCTGCCGCCATCTCGCACCAGTTTAACAACCCGCGCCGCGCCCGATGCCCTTCTGACGGCGCATCGCAGGGCGCATAGCCCGATGGTGCGGCCCCAGATCCTCCCTGATCCTTTCATAATCCCATCTGCGGCCGTGGTTTCAGCGCGGCATCGCGCGGCCTTGCGCGAGCTGCGGTGGTAAATCGACCCCAATTGCCCCTTCGGTGGGATGCGATCCCACCACGGACCAATTTGGCGGCATCATGCCCTTAGCTGACCCATCGGCGGTGTCCTGCGTTTTGTGTCCATTGGTTAGATCCCGCGTATGCAGCGGGCAACCCTGAAACGCGGGATAAAACGCGCGACAGCACATTGGGTCTCGCCTGGGACATCATGGGCGCCGTGGGAAAACATGGGCGTCACGGGATTTCATGGGCGAAATGGGAATTCATGGGCCGTATGGGAAAACGTGGGAGCGGGCGGCGCATTGTCAGTGGTCTATGCCCGTCAAACCGGGCTTGAGCGCGGATTTTGGTGCTTTCACCGCCCAAACACCCCTAGTGCTCCGAATCACTTTGGCAAATTTTTTGGGTTTTGGCCGCGATTTCGCGTGATTTTCGTGAAGCCATCGTGGAACAAGAGGGGAACAGCCGTAAATTCACGGCGGCTTTGTGATCCGCTCTGGGAATTCGTGGCACTTTTTTGGAATTTCTTAGGCGTCTATATCTTGTGTAATTTACGATTTTTTCACCCACAAATAGTGATCGTTAACAGGATTTCCCAAGGAATCGGGGCGCCAATACCGATCTTCGCGAGGGTGGTCCACAAAAAACAGTTGAGGCCCATGTATTCCCATAGTATCCCTTGTTCATCGAATGGGACGAAGAGCACGGGGCACCAAACGACCCCAACCAACGACTAGAATAAGCAGGTTTCATACAGGCCTTCGCTTTCATCGAAAATAGAGATCCGGCGCGCGGGCGAGCAGACATCCCCCCAGGTGGCGCGCGCAGTCGGACACCCCGCAAGTCGGGATTGGGTGGCGGGTTGATCAGTGGCAGCAGATCAGCCCGCCCCTTTTACTTCTGGGGCAAGACTTCAGGCGAAGCGCTGCAAGAGGGACAAACGTTGGGCCGCAGGTTCAGAGGCGAAAGCCACCATAAGGTGGACACAAAGGGGCGGGTTTCCATACCGGCGTCCTTTCGCCGTGTGCTGGAGGCCGCAGACCCCAACTGGCAGCCCGGTGACGCCCCCGAACTGGTGATCGTCTACGGTGATCGCCGCCGCAACTTTCTGGAATGCTACACGATGGAGGCGATCGAAGAGGTCGACGCCAAGATCGACGCCTTGCCCCGCGGATCCATGTCGCGCAAAATGTTGCAGCGCATGTTCCACGGCCAATCCTTTCCCACCACCGTGGATGAAACCGGCCGCCTGGTGCTGCCCGCCAAACTGCGCAACAAGATCGATCTCGAAAACGAGGCGTTTTTCATCGCAGCCGGTGACACGTTCCAGATCTGGAAACCCGACACCTACGAGCGGGAAGAACTGGCAAAATCCGAAGAGTGGCTGGATGACCTGCCCGAGGATTTTGATCCGCTGGAACTGCTTGATGGCGACGGAGACGCATGAGTCATGACATCGGACCGTACAGAGCCGACAGGGCCACATGTCCCGGTCCTGCTGCGCCCGCTGTTGGCGGCCGTGGCCCCGGTGTGTGGCCGCTGGCTTGATGGCACTTTTGGCGCTGGCGGCTACAGCCGTGGCCTGCTGGAACAGGGTGCCGATCATGTCATCGGTGTGGATCGTGACCCGCTGGCCTTTAAAATGGCGCAGGACTGGATCGGCGACTACGACGGACGGCTGACATTCCAGCAAGGCGTGTTTTCACGCATGGACGACTACGCCCAGGATCTTGACGGCGTGGTGCTGGATCTCGGCGTGTCCTCAATGCAGCTGGATCTGGCGGAGCGTGGGTTTTCCTTCATGCGCGACGGACCGCTGGATATGCGCATGTCGCAATCAGGCCCCTCTGCCGCTGATCTTGTTGCCGAACTGGACGAGGCCGCGCTGGCCGACATCCTGTTCATGTTTGGTGAAGAACGCGCCAGCCACCGCATCGCCCGCGCCATCGTCAAGGCCCGCGCAGAGGCGCCCATTACCACCACACTGCAATTGGCAGAGCTGATCGAAAGCTGCCTGCCGCGCGCCAAACCCGGCCAGTCGCATCCCGCCACGCGCAGCTTCCAGGGCCTGCGCATCGCGGTGAACGCAGAATATGAAGAGTTGTTTCAGGGGCTTCTGGCCGCCGAACGGGCGCTGAAACCCGGCGGCTTGCTTGCGGTTGTGACCTTCCACTCCATCGAAGACCGCATGGTCAAACGCTTCTTCCAGCATCGCGCCGGCAAAACCGGCCGCGCCAACCGCTACGCGCCAGAGCAGGTGGAAACCCCCTCGCAGTTCACCCTGGTGACCCGCAAGGCCGTGGGCCCCGATGATCAGGAACTGGCTGACAATCCCCGCTCGCGTTCCGCCCGGTTGCGGGTCGGGCGTCGCACGGATGCCGCGCCAGGGGAGATTTCCGCCAAAGATGTGGGCATGCCCCAGCTCAAAGCACAAGTTAAGGCCCCGACCAAAAGGAAACGGTGATGAAGACGTTGCTGTATATGATGACATCTCTTGTCGTTTTGGGGCTGGCGTTCTGGGCTTACCGCGAAAACTACACCACGCAGCAAGTGCTGAAAGACACCCGCAGCCTGCACCGTCAGATCGCCACCGAACAGGCCCGCATCGCGGTGCTGCGCGCCGAATGGGCCTATCTCAACCGGCCCGACCGGCTGCAGGAACTCGCAGATCTGAACTTTGATCGCCTGTCTCTGCTGCCCCTGCGTCCCGAACAGTTTGGCCGCGTCGATGAGGTCAGCTACCCGCCCACCGATGATGTGATCGAATTCACCAACGGGGTGGAGGTCTCCTCCTTTGGCGCAGAAGGACAATTGCCATGATCCGCAAGCCCCTGCGTCCTCTGGCCCAGATCATCACGGCGCGTGAAAAAGGGGAAAACCCCGACGTTATCGAACGCGAAAACCTCGCCGAACGTCACGCCGAAATGCAGACCAAGGCCCGCCAGCGCGCTGAGGGGCGGCTTTTGGTTTTGTGCATGTTCTTTCTGATGGCCTTCACCGCAATTGGCGTGCGGATGGGCGGGCTTGCCACCTCCGATCCGGTTGAACCCATCGCCAGCACCGCCAGCGGCAGCACCATCGCGATGCAGCGCGCCGACATTGTGGATCGCAACGGTCGCATTCTCGCCACCAATCTGGAAACCCATTCGCTTTATGCGCAGCCGCCGCAGATGGTGGACCCGCAGCATGTCGCCACACAGTTGGTGGAGATTTTCCCGGATCTGGACCGCGATGAGCTGCTGGAGGATTTCACCGGCAAGCGTAAGTTCCTGTGGATCAAACGTAAAATCAGCCCAGAACAGAAACAGGCCGTGCATGACATCGGCGATCCCGGCCTGTTGTTTGGCCCGCGTGAAATGCGGCTTTATCCCAATGGCAGCGTTGCAGCCCATGTTCTGGGCGGGGCGGGCTTTGGCAAAGAGGGCGTGTCCGCCGCCGAAGTCATCGGTGTTGCCGGTGTTGAAAAGGAATTTGACGGCTACCTGCGCGATCCCGCCAATGGCGGCCGCCCGCTGGAGCTGTCGCTGGACCTGACCGTGCAAGCCGCCTCTGAACAGGTGCTGATGGGCGGGATGCGGTTGATGAACGCCAAGGGCGCGACTTCTGTGTTGATGGATGTCCACACGGGCGAGGTGATTTCGGTGGTGTCGCTGCCAGATTTCGATCCCAACGATCGCCCCCGTCCGCCGACCTCCGGGTTTGACCCCTCGGTCAGCCCGCTGTTCAACCGCGCGGTACAGGGTGTCTATGAACTGGGATCAACCTTCAAGATCTTCACCACCGCGCAGGCCATCGATCTGGGGCTGGTGAATGCGCAGACCATCGTCGATGCTTCTGGCCCGATGCGCATTGGTCGCTTTCCGATTGGCGAATTCAACAACAAGAACTTCGGCAAAATCAGCGTCACCGATGTGATCATCAACAGCTCCAACCGGGGCACTGGCCGTCTGGCGCTGCAGATCGGACCGCAGCGGCAGCAGGAGTTTCTTGACGCGTTGGGCATGTTTGACCCGACCCCGATTGAAATCGTCGAGGCCGATGGCGGCCAACCGCTGAAGCCGCGCAAATGGGGCGAGCTGAGCACGGTGACAATTTCCTACGGCCATGGTCTGTCCACCAGCCCGATGCATCTGGCGGCGGGCTATGCTGCGATTGCCAATGGCGGCCGTTACATCCGGCCCACGATTCTGCGTCAGGCCGCACCGCAGACCGGCACCCGCGTGATGTCCGAACAGGCCGCCGCAGAATCGCGCGAAATGCTGCGCAAAGTGGTGACCAGCGGCACCGCGTCCTTTGGCGAAGTGCCAGGCTATCAGGTCGGCGGTAAAACCGGCACCGCAGACAAGCCCAAACCGCGCGGTGGGTATTACGAAAGCAAGGTTATCGCCACATTTGCCGCGATGTTCCCGGCCCATGATCCGAAATACGTGCTGGTTGTAACACTGGACGAACCCTCGGTGATTGCCCATGGCGAAGAGCGCCGCTCCGCGGGCTGGACCGCGGTGCCCGTGGCCGGTGAAATGATCGGGCGGATCGCCCCGCTTCTGGGCCTCAGGCCACAAGTTGAACCCGACTGGTTGAGTGATATAACGCTGACCTCAAACTGATGAGGTAGGACCAAATGAGCACTGTCCGTTTTCGTCCGCTGAGCCAACTGGGGCTGACCGCCCGAGGAGGGGTCGACCCGGTGATCCATGGGGTGTCGGCTGACAGCCGACAGGTGGTCGATGGCGGGCTCTTTGCCGCGTTGCCGGGCTCGCAGGTCCATGGCGCGAAATTCACCCCCGCTGCGTTGGCCAATGGGGCCGCGGCCATTCTGACCGATGCCGCCGGGGCGCAGATCACCGCGGAATTGCTGAAAGACAGCACTGTTGCGCTGATCGTGGTGGAGGATCCGCATCAGGCTCTCGCCTATGCAGCGGCGCTGTGGTTTGGCGCCCAGCCGGAGACCATGGTGGCGGTGACCGGCACCAATGGCAAAACTTCGGTTGCGAGTTTTGTGCGTCAGATCTGGGTCGAACTGGGCCACAAAGCGGTCAACCTCGGCACCACCGGCGTTGAAGGCGCCTGGAGCCACCCGCTGCATCACACCACGCCCGATCCCGTCACCCTGCATCAGGCACTGGCGCGGGCGGCGGCCGATGGGGTCAGCCATGCCGCGATGGAGGCCTCGTCTCATGGGCTGGATCAACGGCGACTGGACGGCGTGCATCTGGCGGCGGCGGGGTTCACCAACTTCACCCAGGATCATCTGGATTATCACGAAACATTCGAGGCGTATTTCGCCGCCAAGGCCGGGTTGTTCCGCCGCGTGCTGCCTGATGATGGCGTTGCGGTGATCAATATGGACGATCCGCGCGGCGCGGAAATGCGCGCGGTTGCTGCCGCTCGTGGCCAAGAGGTGATCTCGGTCGGGCGCGGGGTTGGGGATCTGCGCCTGATGAACGCCCGCTTTGATGCCTCGGGGCAGGATCTGCGTTTCAGCTGGCATGACACCCCCTATCAGACCCGGTTGAACCTGATTGGCGGCTTTCAGGCGGAAAACATCCTTCTGGCCTGCGGTCTGGTGATTGCCAGCGGCGAGGATCCACAGGCGGTGTTTGAGACGTTGCCGCACCTGGAGACCGTCCGGGGACGGATGCAACTGGCGGCCACCCGCGACAATGGCGCGACCGTGTTTGTCGATTACGCCCATACCCCCGATGCGGTTGCCACCGCGATCAAGGCGCTGCGCCCCCATGTGCTGGGCCGCTTGGTGGCCATCGTCGGGGCGGGCGGTGACCGCGATGCCACCAAACGCCCGTTGATGGGGCAGGCGGCGCAGGACAATGCCGATCTGGTGATCGTCACTGACGACAACCCGCGCAGCGAGGATCCCGCCGCGATCCGCGCCGCTGTCAAAGGTGGCGCGCCAGAGGCGATGGAAGTTGGCGATCGGGCCGAAGCGATCCTGCGTGGCGTCGATGCGCTGGGGCCGGGCGATGCGCTGCTGATCTGCGGCAAGGGCCATGAGACCGGGCAGATTGTGGGCAGTGATACGCTGCCGTTTGATGATGTCGAACAGGCCAGCGTGGCCGTGGCGGCGCTGGATGGGAGATTGGCATGACGCTCTGGAGCGCACAGGAGGCCGCCGCCGCAACTGGCGGGCAGGCAATCGGGAACTGGTGCGTTGACGGCATCTCGATCGACACGCGCAGCATCGCCAAAGGGGATTTGTTTGTCGCCTTGAAGGCGGCGCGCGACGGTCATGACTTTGTGGCGCAAGCGCTGGAGAAAGGCGCCGCTGCCGCGCTGGTGTCGCGCAGGCCCGAGGGTGTCGCAGATGATGCGCCCCTGTTGCTGGTTTCTGATGTGCAGCAGGCATTGGAAGATCTGGGTCGTGCCGCGCGCGCACGCACCGACGCACGCGTGATCGCCGTCACTGGATCGGTTGGCAAAACCTCGACCAAGGAAATGCTGGCGCGGATGCTGTCGGATCAGGGGCGCACCCATGCGGCGGTGGCAAGTTACAACAACCATTGGGGTGTCCCGCTGACGCTGGCGCGGATGCCGCGGGACACCGATTTTGCCGTGATCGAGATCGGCATGAACCACCCCGGTGAGATCGCCCCGTTGGCCAAACAGGCGCGCCCCCATGTGGCGATGGTCACAACCGTGGCGCCGGTGCATCTGGAGGCTTTTGACGGGATCGAAGGCATCGCCGCAGAAAAAGCCGCCATCATGGAGGGGCTGGAACCCGGCGGTGTGGCGGTTCTGAACGCCGATATCGCCGAGGTGCCCATCCTGCAGCAGGTGGCGCAGGCGCAGGGGGCAACGCCCCGGTGGTTTGGGGCCGGGGATGGCCCGGTGACGCCCGACTACAGGCTGGTCCGTACCCATTTGCGCGGTGAAGAAACCGAAGCAGAGGTCACGGATGCTGCAGGTCGGAGCCATCATCTGCAGATCCAGTCGCTTGGCGCGCATTTTGCGATGAACGCGCTTGGCGCGCTGGCCTGTCTGGCGGCGCTGGATCTGGATCTGGGCAAAGCCGTCCAGAGCCTGTCGCTCTGGTCGCCCGTCACTGGTCGCGGGGCGCGTGAAACCGTGTCACTGGGTGCGAGTCTGGGTGCGGAACGGGGCACGGGTCAGGGCGCGGATCGGGGTGAGGTTCTGTTGCTGGACGACAGTTATAATGCCAATCCCACCTCTGTGGCTGCGGCGCTGGCGGTGCTGGCGGCCACACCCTGCGAGGGACGTCGCATCGCCTATCTTGGCGACATGAAAGAGCTTGGCCCGCAGGAACAGGCGCTGCACGCAGCCCTTGCAGACTTGCCCGCTATTGCGGATCTGGATGTGGTGCATTGCATCGGATCGTTGATGGGCGTGCTGCACGCGGCCTTGCCTGCGGACAAACGCGGCAGCCACTACGCCAGCAGTGCGGAGGTGACCCCTGATCTTGCCACGCAGATTTCCGCCGGTGACGTGGTTCTCGCCAAAGGATCGTTGAGCATGGCTTTGGTGAAGGTCGTTGACGGCATCCGCGAATTGGGTCATGGCGAGACCAATTCTTAAAAACACGTGAACTGAGGAACCGGCTGACATGCTCTATTGGTTGACCGCGCTGTCGGATGGGGGGGATTTCTTCAATCTCTTCCGTTACATTACTTTCCGGGCAGGCGGGGCCTTTCTGACGGCGCTTCTGTTTGGGTTTCTCTTTGGCCCGCCGCTGATCAATGTGCTGCGCAAACGCCAGGGCAAGGGTCAGCCGATCCGTGATGATGGCCCGGAGGCGCATCGCGCCAAAGCGGGCACGCCGACGATGGGCGGACTGCTGATCGTGGGGGCCCTGGTCACGGCCACGCTGCTTTGGGCGCGCTGGGACAATCCGTTTGTCTGGCTGGTGCTGTTTGTGACGCTGTCTTTTGGGCTGATCGGCTTTGCGGATGATTACGCCAAAGTCTCCAAACAGAACACCGCAGGCGTGCCCGGCAAGGTGCGGCTGGCGCTTGGCATTGCCATCGCCGTGATTTCGGCGCTATGGGCTGCGGCCTACCACCCAGAGGCGCTGCAGAACCAGCTGGCGTTGCCGGTGTTCAAAGACACGCTGATCAATCTGGGCCTGTTTTACGTGCCATTTTCCATCTGCGTCATTGTGGGAGCGGCCAATGCCGTCAACCTGACCGATGGGTTGGATGGGCTGGCAATCATGCCGGTGATGATTGCCGGTGGCACGCTGGGGATCATCGCCTATGCGGTGGGCCGTGTGGATTTCACCGAATATCTGGATGTCCATTATGTGCCGGGCACGGGCGAAATCCTGATCTTTGCCGCGGCGCTGTTTGGCGGTGGGCTGGGGTTCCTGTGGTATAACGCACCGCCTGCTGCTGTGTTCATGGGCGACACGGGATCGCTGGCGCTTGGTGGGGCATTGGGCGCCATTGCCGTGGTCACCAAACACGAATTGGTGCTGGCGATTGTTGGCGGTCTTTTCGTGGTGGAGGCGCTGTCTGTGATCATCCAGGTGCTCTATTACAAACGTACCGGCAAACGGGTGTTTCTGATGGCGCCGATCCATCACCACTACGAGAAAAAAGGCTGGGCAGAGCCGACCATTGTGATCCGGTTCTGGATCATCTCGTTGATCCTTGCGATGATTGGCCTGGCGACGCTGAAAGTCCGCTGATCCACGCCTTAGGGCCGCCGCGCGACAGGATCTGCGGGGCGGGCGGCTCTGGTTTTTGTAGAGACCGCTCTGGGCTGAAGAGGCCGGGGCGGTTTTTTCATGGTCTGTCCGAAGTCTTTCATACGTCGTCAAATAAGACGAGGGCGGCGCCACCAAGGGCGGAGGTGTTGACTGGTTGCAGATGCAAACCATGTCCGGTTTCGGCCAGATCTGGTGTCAGCAGATCTGCCATTGCGCGTGTCGGACCCGTCCTGCACCCTGTTTGGGGTGGTCTTTGGGCGGTCATCTCCTGATCGTCTGTCGTGTTCTTTGTGTTGCAACGTCTGAGACTTTATCAGGCGGATCTGAACACCGCGTGAGCGCAGCGTACGCCGAGGTTGCAACACGGGCATTCTGCGCTGCGGGGCGAACTCCCGGCCAGCCGCCACTTGGACTGCCTGCGCGCATCCCGCGGTGGCAGCACAGAAAGCTGGCATCACTGCCTCCAATCGGGTAGCGATTTGATCAAAGACGATTTTGGGAGGGCGGGCGATGATCCCAGTTACTGGATTTCACGGCGCATCGGTTGCGGTGCTGGGGTTGGGACGCTCTGGTCTGGCAACAGCGCGGGCGTTGCGCGCAGGCGGGGCGGAGCCGGTCTGTTGGGATGACAATCCGGGCGCTCGGGCGCGCGCAGAGGTCGAGGGATTCGCCTGCCGGGATCTGCTCAAAACCGGTGCCTTCGAAGATATCGCCGCCCTGATCGTGTCGCCGGGGATCCCGCATCTCTATCCCAAACCGAACCCGGTGATCCGGGCGGCTTTGGTGGCGGGGGTGCCGGTGGACAATGACATCGGCCTGTTTTTCCGCTCGGTGGCGACCCAGGCCTGGGAAAAATTCGATCAAGCCCCGCGGGTGGTGGCGGTGACCGGGTCCAACGGCAAATCCACCACGGTGGCGCTGTTGCACCACATCCTGCAGGCCGCTGGGCGCGACAGCCAGTTGGCAGGCAACATCGGTCGCGGTGTGCTGGATATCGACCCGCCGGGATCGGGGGGTGTCGTGGTGCTGGAGCTGTCGAGCTACCAGACCGATCTGGCGCGCGCCCTGACCCCGGATGTGGCGGTCTGGACCAATCTCAGCCCCGATCATCTGGACCGCCACGCGGGCATGGGAGGGTATTTCGCGGCCAAGCGTCGGCTCTTTGCCGAAGGCGGGCCCGATCGCGCCATCATCGGCGTGGACGAAGACGAGGGTCTGTATTTGGCGGGGCAGATGTCGGAGGCCGCCAGCGATGACCGGGTGATCCGGGTGTCGGCGCAGCGCAAGCTGACCGGGCCGGGCTGGCAGGTTTTTGCCCGCAAGGGGTTTCTCAGCGAATATCGCAAGGGCCGGCAGGCGGCGTCGATCGATCTGCGCCAGATGCAGGGGTTGCCCGGCGCCCACAATCACCAGAACGCCTGTGCCGCCTATGCAGCGGCGCGCGCGCTGGGGTTGGCGCCGCGGATCATCGAGGACGCTTTGGCAAGTTATCCGGGATTGCCCCATCGCAGCCAGACCATCGCGACCCATGCAGGCGTGCGCTATGTCAATGACAGCAAGGCCACCAACCTGGACAGCGCGGTGAAGGCACTGGCGGCGTTCGACAAGATCCGCTGGATTTGTGGCGGGCTGGAGAAAGAAGGCGGGCTGGAGGCGCTGCGCGGTCAGACCGGTCAGGTGCGCAAGGCCTATGTGATCGGGCGGGAAGCCGCCGGGTTTGCCATGCAGCTGGATGTGGAGGCCGAGGTGTGCATCACCATGGCGCAGGCAGTTGCGCGCGCCAGTGCGGAGGCTGAGGCGGGGGAGACGGTTCTGCTGGCGCCTGCGGCAGCGAGTTTTGATCAATACGACAACTTTGAACAGCGCGGTGAGGATTTCATCGCAGAGGTTGCAAAAATCACTGGCGAGGCGGGCTGAGCGCGCGTTTCTGTGGTTGTCGCTGGTGAGATCGGGGCTGGTGAGATCGGCGTTGATGAGATGGGTGCTGGTGCGATGGGTGCACTGTGGGGTCGCGTCTGCTGGTCAGCTGCGGGCTGCGATGGCCGCACCTGCTGCAACGCCCGACGCCCAGGCCCATTGGAAGTTGAAGCCGCCCAACCAGCCGGTGACATCCACCGCTTCGCCGATGGCAAACAGGCCAGGAACGGTTTTGGCCTCCATCGTTTTGGAGGACAGAGCGTCGGTGTCGATGCCACCCAGCGTGACCTCGGCGGTGCGATAGCCTTCGCTGCCCGAGGGGGTCAGCTGCCAATGCTCCAGCCGGTCGCAGAGATCGCGCAGGGCTGCATCCGACTGATCCGCAAGCCGTCCGCTCAGCCCCAGCTCGGGGGCCAGGAAGTCCACCATGCGGGAGGGCAGATGGCGGGCCAACTCGGTGGTCAGATCCTTGCCGCCACCGGCCTGGCGTTGTTCGCGCAGCCGGTCAAACAGCGGGTTGTCGGGGATCAGATTGGCGGTGATCTCTTCGCCCTCTCGCCAATAGGACGACAGCTGCAGCACCGAGGGGCCGGACAGACCCCGGTGGGTGAACAACAGCCCCTCATCAAAACTGGCGCGATCATTGGACAGGCGCGCGGGCAGGGCGACACCGGACAGCGGCTTGAACCGTGCATCCGAAAAGGTGAAAGGCACCAGTGCGGGGCGCGTGTCGGTCAGCGGCAGATCAAACTGGCGCGCCAGATCATAGGCGAGGCCCGTGGCCCCCATTTTCGGGATCGATTTGCCGCCCGTGGCGATCACCAGATTGCGCGCGTCCAGCGCCTGTTTCTTGCCCTCGTGCTCGACCGTGACGCGAAAGCCTTCGGTGGTTTTGTCCACCGACAGGATCGAGGTCTGCAGCCACAGATCTGCGCCGGCGGCCTTCAGCTCATCCACCAGCATGGCGACAATCTGTTTGGCCGAGCCATCACAGAACAGCTGTCCCAGGGTTTTTTCATGCCAGGCGATGCCGTGGCGGTCGACCAGCTCGATAAAATCCCACTGCGTGTAGCGCGCCATGGCGGATTTGCAGAAATGTGGGTTCTGCGAAAGGTAGTTTTCGGGGCTTGCGTACATATTGGTGAAGTTGCAGCGCCCACCGCCGGAGATGCGGATTTTCTCGCCCGGCGCTTTGGCGTGGTCGATCACCAGCGTGCCGGGGCCAGAACGGGTTGCGCACATCATACCGGCAGCGCCAGCACCAAGAATAAGGGTTTCGTAAGCCATGCCCGCCCATAGGCGCGGATTACCGCCAAAGGCAAGAGGAAGAGGCTGGTCTGACGTAAAGTTTCCGGTTACTCTTTTGCCAACGACCCCGAAAACGGGGCGTCTCACGAGGCAGATAGTGGCGGTATATCCATGACTGAAATGGTCTATGGCGCGCTCCCCGCGCAAACGGGAGAGCCGATTCTCCCCAAATGGTGGCGGACGCTAGACAAGTGGACGATGTCCAGCATTCTGATGTTGTTTGTCATCGGGCTGTTGCTGGGGCTGGCGGCGTCGGTACCATTGGCGGAACGCAATGGGTTTGGCAATTTCCACTATGTGCAGCGGCAGGCGGTGTTTGGGCTGACGGCGCTGGCGGCGATGATCATCACATCAATGATGTCACCCACCTTGGTGCGGCGTCTGGCGGTTGTCGGATTTGTCTGCGCCTTTGTGGCCTTGGCGTTTCTGCCGGTCTTTGGCACCGATTTTGGCAAAGGCGCTGTGCGCTGGTATTCGCTGGGCTTTGCCTCGATCCAGCCATCGGAGTTTCTGAAGCCCGGTTTTGTGGTGGTGGCCGCCTGGTTGATTGCGGCCAGTCAGCAGATCAATGGTCCGCCCGGCACGCTGATGTCATTTGGTCTGTGCCTTGTGGTGGTGATGATGTTGGTGATGCAGCCTGATTTCGGCCAGGCCTGTCTGGTGCTGTTTGGCTGGGGCGTGATGTATTTCGTCGCCGGTGCGCCGATGCTGTTGCTGGTTGCGATGGCAGTTGTGGTGGTGATGGGGGGCGTTGTTGCCTATTCCAGCTCCGAACATTTTGCGCGCCGCATTGATGGGTTCTTGAACCCCGAGATCGATCCGACCACGCAGATGGGCTATGCCACCAATGCGATCCGCGAAGGCGGTCTGTTTGGTGTGGGCGTTGGTGAGGGCCAGGTGAAATGGTCGCTGCCAGATGCGCATACGGATTTCATCATTGCAGTCGCGGCCGAGGAATACGGTCTTGTGCTCGTGGTGATCCTGATCCTGCTTTATGCAACGGTCGTGGCGCGGTCGCTGTTCCGCCTGATGCGGGAGCGGGACACGTTCATCCGCCTTGCAGGTACGGGTCTGGTCTGCATCTTTGGGGTGCAGGCGATGATCAACATGGGCGTTGCTGTGCGGCTCCTGCCTGCCAAAGGCATGACATTGCCCTTTGTCAGCTATGGGGGCTCCTCGCTCATTGCGGGCGGTATCGCGGTTGGTATGCTGCTGGCGTTTTCCCGCTCGCGCCCGCAGGGCGAGATTGCGGATTTCCTGCGCGGCTATGGCGGCCGTCGCAGCAGCTGAGCGCAAGGCGGTGCATCGGGTGCGCCCAAGGATCAAGGCACCTGAGGGTGCTGGAACAGAGTAAGCAGGGACAATGGCGCAGAAATTGCTCTTGATGGCGGCAGGCGGAACCGGGGGGCATATGTTCCCGGCTCAGGCCCTTGCCGAGGCGATGTTGAGGCGGGGCTGGCGGGTGAAGCTCTCCACCGATGCGCGCGGCGCGCGCTACACCGGCGGCTTCCCGCATACCACGGAAATCACCCAGGTGCCGTCAGCGACCTTTGCCCGTGGGGGGCTTTTGGCCAAGGCGATGGTAGCCCCGCGGATTGGGGCAGGGGTGATCTCCATGGCGCTGCAGATGCGGCGTGACCGGCCCGATGCGGTGATCGGGTTTGGCGGATACCCCTCCATTCCGGCGCTTGGAGCGGCAACCCTGCTGAAGCTGCCGCGGATGATCCACGAACAAAACGGTGTTCTGGGCCGGGTCAACCAGCTGTTTGCGCCGCGCGTGGCGGGGGTGGCCTGTGGCACCTGGCCGACCGAGCTGCCGGAGGGTGTGCCCCATGAACATGTGGGCAATCCGGTGCGGGCCGCTGTGGCAGATCGCGCTGGTGCTGCGTATATCCCGCCGGGGGATTACCCGATGTCGATCCTCGTGATGGGGGGCAGCCAGGGCGCGCGCATCCTGTCGGATGTGGTGCCGGGCGCAGTGGCCGCCTTGCCGGAGCATCTGCGCCGCCATCTGCGGATTTCGCATCAGGCCCGCGCCGAAGACATGGAACGCGTCAGCGCGTTTTATGCAGAGCATGGCATCGCTGCAGAGGTGCAGCCGTTCTTCCAGGATGTGCCTGCGCGCATGTCCGAGGCGCAATTGGTGATCACCCGTTCCGGGGCGTCCAGCATTGCGGATCTGTCGGTCATTGGCCGGCCCTCGATCCTGGTTCCGTTCGCGGCCGCCGCAAGCGACCATCAAACCGCCAATGCCCGTGGTCTGGTGAACGCGGGTGCCGCGATCCTGATCCCGGAAAGTGCTCTTGACGTTTCGGCGCTGGCAGAGCAAATCACCACGGTTCTCAGCACACCGGATGCGGCCAGCCAGATGGCGCAAGCGGCCTTGTCGACGGGCATCCCCGATGCCACCGACCGGCTTGTCGCGCTGGTGGAGCAGCTGTCCGAGGAAGGAAACCCATGACCCCAGCAACCAAACTCCCCGGTGATGTCGGCCCGATCCATTTTGTTGGCATCGGTGGTATTGGCATGTCGGGCATCGCCGAAGTTCTGCTCAATCTGGGGTATGTGGTGCAGGGCTCTGATCTGAAGGCCTCGAAGATCACCACCCGGCTGGAGAAGCTGGGAGCGCAGATCTTTGTCGGCCAGCGCGCAGAGAACCTGGAGGATGCGGCGGTTGTGGTGATCTCTTCGGCGATCAAACCGGGCAATCCCGAACTGGATGAGGCGCGCAACCGGGGTCTGCCCGTGGTGCGCCGGGCCGAGATGCTGGCCGAGCTGATGCGGCTGAAATCCAACATTGCCATCGCAGGTACCCACGGCAAGACCACCACCACCACCATGATGGCGGAGCTGATGGTGGCCGGGCATTTCGACCCCACCATTGTCAACGGTGGCATCATTCACGCCTATGGCTCCAACGCGCGGATGGGGCAGGGCGAATGGATGGTGGTGGAGGCCGACGAAAGCGACGGCACCTTTAATCGCCTGCCTGCGACCATTGCGGTGGTCACCAATATCGACCCCGAGCATATGGAGCATTGGGGTGATTTTGACACGCTGCGCGATGGGTTTTACGATTTCGTCTCCAACATCCCGTTCTATGGCCTGGCGGTGTGCTGCACCGATCACCCAGAGGTGCAGGCGTTGGTGGGGCGGATCACGGATCGGCGCGTGGTCACCTATGGGTTCAACGCCCAGGCCGATGTGCGCGCGGTCAACCTGACCTACAAGGCAGGTGTGGCGCATTTTGACATCCACCTGCAGGCCGAGGATCGCGTCATCGAGGGCTGCAGCCTGCCGATGCCCGGCGATCACAACGTCTCCAACGCGCTTTCGGCTGTGGCGGTGGCCTGCCATCTCGGCATGCGCAGCTCGGAAATTCGTGATGCACTGGCGGCCTTTGGCGGGGTGAACCGGCGGTTCACCAAGGTGGGCGAGATCGGTGGCGTCACCATCATCGATGATTATGGCCATCACCCTGTAGAGATTGCGGCGGTGCTGAAAGCTGCCCGGCAGGCCTGCGACGGGCGGGTGATCGCGGTGCACCAGCCGCATCGCTATTCGCGCCTGTCCAGCCTGTTTGATGATTTCTGCGGCTGTTTCAACGAGGCAGACGTGGTCGCCATTGCCGATGTGTTTGCCGCGGGCGAAGCGCCGATCGAAGGCGCCAGCCGCGATGATCTGGTGGCCGGGCTGATCCGCCACGGCCACCGCCACGCCCGCGCGCTGCTGGATGAAGCGGATCTGGAGCGTCTGGTGCGCGAACAGGCCCGCCCTGGTGACATGGTTGTCTGCCTGGGTGCGGGGACGATTTCCACCTGGGCCAACGCCCTGCCTGAACGGCTGAAGGGCTGATTGTGATGGTCTGGCATCCCCTCATCGACCGCGCGGTCCTGCGCGCCGGGCAGGTCCCATGCTGAGCGTGGTGGCCGCATCGCTGTGGGTGCTACTAGGCTGTGTGGTGGCGGCTCTGCCGCTGCGCTGGCAGATCTGGCCGGGCGTGATGCTGCTTTTGACAGCGCCCTTGCTGATTGTGCTGCTGGCGCAAGACCACGGCGGCTGGGTCGCGGGCTTTGGCGTGTTTGCGGTGGTGTCGATGTTTCGTCGCCCCCTGCGCCATGGTTTGGGGCGGATGCGCATGGCGATGCTGGGGGAGTCTGGTAAATGACACTCTCACTCTTTCTGGCCTGTATCTGGGCCGTCGCGGCCAACGTGCTGGCGATGATCCCAAGTCGCGACAACCACTGGACCCGCGCCTATGTGCTGATCGCTCTGGGCATCCCGTTGCTGGGTTTTGTGACCTATGAAAACGGCCCTTGGTGGGGGCTGGGTGTGCTGTTTGCGGGCATGTCGATGCTGCGGTGGCCGGTGATTTACCTGGGCCGCTGGGTGCGGCGGCAGTTGAACGGCGGCTGAGACAGGGCAGGATTGCGCGCCAGAGCGGTGGTGAAGCCATTGTCGGCGGTGCTGATTCCAGAGTAGAGGCTGAGCACGCAACCGGACGCAGCCGCGTCCGCAGTGGTGATTTTGACGGACGACAAGACGGGACGAGATCTATGGACATCGACGGGCTGCGCGGCAAGCTGACCCCCAACCGGACGCTGGCCGATTTGACCTGGCTGCGGGTCGGTGGGCCTGCGGATTATCTGTTCCAGCCTGCGGATCTGGAGGACTTGCAGCATTTCCTGCGGCAGTGCGGTGGCGACACGCAGGTCTTTCCCATGGGGGTCGGCTCCAACCTGATTGTGCGCGATGGCGGGCTGCGGGCCGTTGTGATCCGGCTGGGGCGCGGGTTCAATACGATTGAGGTCGATGGCGATACCGTCACAGCGGGGGCTGCAGCCCTGGATGCCCATGTGGCGCGCAAGGCGGCGGATGCCGGCGTCGACCTGACGTTCTTGCGCACGATACCGGGATCCATTGGTGGCGCGGTGCGGATGAATGCCGGCTGCTATGGCAGCTATATGGCGGATGTGTTCCAGTCGGCCGCCGTGGTGCTGCGCTCGGGCGAGGTGGTCGAGCTGGGACCAGAGGCGCTGAATTTCGCCTATCGTCAGAGCGATCTGCCCGAGGGTGCGGTGCTGGTCTCTGCGACATTGCGCGGACCCCTGGCAGAGCCTGCAGCGCTGCATGCCCGGATGGAGGATCAACTGGCCAAACGGGACGCGACTCAGCCCACCAAAGAGCGCTCTGCCGGGTCGACCTTCCGCAATCCTGCGGGGTTTTCTTCGACCGGGCTGGCCGATGATGTGCATGATCTGAAGGCCTGGAAAGTGATCGACAACGCCGGGATGCGCGGTGCGCGGCGTGGCGGTGCACAGATGAGCGAGAAACACTCCAACTTTATGATTAACGCGGGTGGCGCAACTGCCGCAGATCTCGAAGGATTGGGCGAAGATGTGCGAAAAGAGGTTTACGCCAATTCCGGCATAACGCTAGAGTGGGAAATTATGCGGGTGGGAGATCCGCTCTCCGAATAAGTGCAAAATGACCTGTTTTCCAAGGCTTTCCCCTTGCGAGACGACGGGTTTCCAGAGGACGATCCCTGGCAATGCGCGGCGGAAGAGAGCGATCTTGGTAAAGCCAGTGTTAACGGGCCGGTAACGAAATTGTCGTTAATATGGTGTGAGGCACCAAAGGTTCGGATCGCAGCAAACAGGCGCATCCCGCGCGAGTATTGCAGGGCAATCCTGCGCAACACGGGCCCTTTCAGGCCACAACAACAAGGGGCGCAAAGCCCCGGAAATTTGAGGCGCTTGTCGTGAGTAAGTCGAGCAGGACACTCCCGAAGGTGACGGTATTGATGGGCGGCCCCTCGGCGGAACGAGAGGTGTCGCTGTCCACAGGGCGCGAATGCGCTGCCGCACTGCGGGATGAGGGGTATCAGGTCACAGAGCTGGACGCGGGTCCGGATCTTGCCGAGGTGCTGTCGGCGTCGCGCCCCGATGTTGTGTTCAACGCATTGCATGGCCGCTGGGGCGAAGATGGCTGCGTGCAGGGCGTGCTTGAATGGCTGAACATTCCCTACACGCATTCCGGTGTGCTGGCCTCGGCGCTGGCGATGGACAAACAACGCTCGAAAGAGGCGTTTCAGGCTGCAGGTCTGCCAGTGGTGGAGAGCGGCTTGTTTGCCAAGGATGCCGTGAGTGCAGCCCATGTGATGACGCCGCCCTATGTGGTGAAACCCAACAACGAAGGCTCCAGTGTCGGCATCTACATCGTGCAGGAGGCCGCCAACGGGCCGCCGCAGCTGGCGGCGGATATGCCGGATCAGGTGATGGTGGAGACCTATGCGCCCGGTCGTGAGTTGACCACCACGGTGATCGGCGATCGCCCGTTGACGGTGACCGACATCCTGACTGACGGCTGGTATGATTTTGACGCCAAGTACAAACTGGGCGGCTCGCGCCATGTGCTGCCCGCGGATCTGCCGCAAGAGATCTTTGATCTGTGTATGGAGTATGCGGTGCGCGCCCATGATGCCCTGGGCTGCCGCGGTGTGAGCCGGACCGATTTCCGCTGGGACGAAAGCCGCGGCGTTGACGGTCTGATTCTGCTGGAAACCAACACGCAGCCCGGTATGACGCCGACCTCGCTGGTGCCGGAACAGGCGGCCCATTGCGGTATGAGCTTTGGCGAATTGTGCCACTGGATCGTTGAGGATGCATCATGCGGGCGTTAATCGAGCGCCTCAATCCGCGATCCGCTGGCAGCCGCCCGGATCCCGCGCCCTCGCGGCTGCGCTACCGGGTGCAGCGCTGGATGCTGACGCCGGGGATTCGGTTTGGCGTGCGGTTTGGCATTCCCTTCTGTCTGGTGTTCGTGGCCGGTGCGGTGTTCATGGCCGATGACGGGCGTCGCGATCAGCTGGAGACGATGGTGCGTGACATTCGCGCCGCCATCGAGGAACGCCCGGAATTCATGGTCAATCTGATGGCGATTGACGGGGCGGGCAGCAGTGTGTCCGAAGATATCCGCGAAGTGGTTCCAATCGATTTCCCGATCAGCTCCTTCGATCTTGAGCTGACCCAGATTCGCGATGAAATCACCGGGCTCGATCCGGTGGAAAGCGCTGATGTGCGCATCCGTCCGGGCGGTATTTTGCAGATCACCGTGGTCGAACGCACGCCTGCAGTGGTGTGGCGCAGCCGTGAGGGGCTGGCGCTGCTGGATGACACTGGCGTCTATGTGGCGGAGCTGGGCGCGCGCAATCTGCACCCTGATCTGCCTCTGGTGGCCGGGGCCGGAGCGGATGAAGCCATCGAAGAAGCGTTGCAGCTGTTTGCGGTGGCCGGGCCAATCGCGTCACGGGTGCGCGGATTGGTGCGTGTTGGCGAGCGGCGCTGGGATCTGATCCTGGATCGCGACCAGCGGGTGATGCTGCCTGCGGACAATCCGGTGCCTGCGCTGGAGCGGGTGATCGCAGTCAGCGAGGTGCGCGATTTGCTGGAACGGGATGTGGCCGCAGTGGATATGCGGCTGGCGACGCGCCCAACGGTGCGCATGACGGAGGCCGCCGTGCAG
This sequence comes from Phaeobacter sp., assembly GCF_022825805.1. Classification (GTDB taxonomy): domain Bacteria; phylum Pseudomonadota; class Alphaproteobacteria; order Rhodobacterales; family Rhodobacteraceae; genus Phaeobacter. Next base: position 1,717 of record NZ_JAJDWC010000123.1, on the reverse strand, counting down.
GATTGGTGGCGCATCCGACAGTTGAATGCAGTGGGTCAATGAGAAGACAGGCAGGGTCATGACAGATCTCTATCAATCCCAACGTGCGATGCGGCAGATGCGCCGCCAGGCGATGCAGCGCGGTGTTGTGGCCATTCTCGATGTGGGCAGCTCCAAGATCGCCTGTCTGGTGCTGCGCTTTGACGGCACTGGCCGGTTGAGCGAGGACAATTCCATCGGCTCGCTGGCGGGGCAATCGGGCTTTCGGGTGATCGGCGCGGCCACCACCCGTTCGCGCGGGGTGCAATTTGGCGAAATCACCGCCATGCAGGAAACCGAACGCGCCATTCGCACCGCTGTGCAGGCCGCGCAGAAAATGGCCGAAGTGCGGGTCGATCACGTGATTGCCTGTTTTTCCGGGGCCAATCCGCGCTCTTATGGTCTGGATGCGCAGGTCGATCTCGAGGGGCAGGTGGTCAGCGAGAATGAAATCGCCCGCGTGCTTGCGGCCTGCGAAGTGCCCGAATATGGCGCAGGGCGCGAGGTGCTGCACGCGCAGCCGGTGAACTTCGCGCTGGACAATCGCTCGGGTCTGAATGATCCGCGCGGCCAGATGGGCCAGACGCTCGCGGTGGACATGCATATGCTGACTGTTGATGGCTCTACCGTGCAAAACCTGGTGCGTTGCATTCAGCGCTGCGATCTGGAGCTGGCTGGGATTGCGTCCTCTGCCTATGCCGCTGGTTTCGCGGCCCTGGTGGAAGACGAGCAAGAGCTGGGCGCAGCCTGCATTGACATGGGCGGTGGGGCTACGTCGATTTCCGTCTTTATGAAAAAACATATGATCTATGCCGATGCGGTGCGCATGGGTGGCGATCATGTGACGTCGGATATCTCCATGGGATTGGGGGTGCCGATGGCCAATGCGGAGCGGATCAAGACCTTCCACGGCGGTGTGCATGCCACCGGGGCGGATGACCGTGAAATGATCGATATTCACGCCGACACGGGCGATTGGGAACATGACCGTCGCGCTGTCAGCCGGGCGGAACTGATTGGCATCATGCGTCCACGCGTCGAAGAAATCCTCGAAGAGGTGCGCGCGCGGCTGGATGCGGCCGGGTTTGACAGCCTGCCAAGCCAGCAGATCGTGCTGACCGGTGGGTCCAGCCAGATCATGGGGCTGGATGGGCTCGCAAGCCGTATTCTGGGCCATCAGGTGCGTTTGGGTCGCCCCCTTCGCGTGCACGGCCTGCCGCAATCGGCCACGGGTCCGGGATTTGCATCGGCGGTTGGGCTCAGCCTGTTTGCCGCCCATCCGCAGGATGAATGGTGGGATTTTGAAATGCCGGTTGATCGCAATGCCAGCGGCACGCTGAAACGGGCCGTGAAATGGTTCCGCGACAATTGGTGAGCCTGCTTTAGAGCGGATATCTGCGGCCACGGAACGTGGGCCGCAGCGCGCAGTTTTTCACATGTTTTGACGGGTGAGCGAGGGGTTCAGCGTGGCCGCATAGCGGGCGTGCAGCCGCAGTCGATAAGGTTGCGCATTGGTTAATCATGGTTAACAAAAAACCGCATCAAATGAGTGGTTTCTCGGTGTCGAGAACATTCTGAATTGTCCGGTGTAGGTAACATGCCAATTGTCCGCTTCAGTTAGTACCGCAGCAGCCCAAATCGGAACGAGCCGTAGGCGACTGGAGATTTGGGCTGCTGCGTTCGCACGCGTCGAAGCGGG